>JAZSBF010000056.1:0-5507 GCA_045602205.1 Eubacteriales bacterium | reverse complement strand
TTCGGGGCGCACGTAATAATGGGTATACGTGTTGATGTGAGAGGTGTGTCAAGAGAGGAGAGAGCTTTTTGTGCTCTTTCCTCTCTTGTTTTTCTTTGGTTACTTTCTGAAAATACAGAAAGTAACGTAAAATCCCCACACAAACTATCTTCCTGCCTCTTTGGTTACTTTCTGGAATCACAGAAAGTGACGTATAATCCCCACACAAACGATCATTGTCTTTTCTAAACGCAACAACCCGTCGGACATATAATCCGACGGGGTTGTGTTATTATGAACTTAAATTATCTGTTGAGTATAAGCTTTGTAAGCTCAACAGGCTCAACGATCTTGCCGTCCTTGTAAACACGCATATTGCCCGATGCGATCTCGTCTATAAGAATTACCTCGCCGTTGTTATATCCGAACTCAAACTTGATATCCCAAAGGTCAAGACCGATAGACTTGAGGTCATCGGCAACGATCTTTGTGATCTTGAGTGTCTGATCCTTCATGCTCTCGAACATAGCGGGAGTCATAACCTTAAGAGCCGCAAGTCCCTCGCCTGTTACAAGCGGGTCGCCCTTTTCATCGTTCTTAAAGGTGCATTCAACGTAACCGCCCTCAAGAGGTGTTCCGTCCTTAATGTACTCGCCGTATCTGCGGATAAAGCTTCCCGTAGCAACGAGACGGCAGATAACCTCAAGTCCGTTACCGCCCTGCTCCTTACCGAAGCACTCTGCGGGAAGAACCTCCATAGTAGCCTCGTCAATATTTGCGCTTACATAGTGAGTCTTGATCCCAGCCTGCTTAAGAAGCTCGAAATAGTGGATAGATGTTTCAAGGTTTGCCTTGCCTATACCCTCGATAGTAAGACCAACGGAGTTCTCTCCTGGATCAAACACACCGTCCTTACCGGTGCAATCGTCCTTGAACTTGAGCAACACGTTGCCATTTTCAAGAGCGTAAACGTCTTTTGTCTTTCCTGCGTAAAGTTTTTTCATCTTTATGCTCTCCTTTAATAAAATATCATCTATATTTTACCACTTTTTTTTGAATTTGTACAGATATTTTTCGAAATTTTTTGCAATATTTTTTTACCGCTCGGGCAAGATCCTTTCACTTGACATAATGTCGCCCTTATGCTATCATTATATCGGCACAAAAAACGCCTTGAGAACACTTGGGAGCAGCGATTTTATGAGAATTTCAAAATATATAGAGAAAAACCGTTACTCGCTTAAAAACAAAATGGTAGCAATAAGCGGAGCTACGGGAGGGATAGGCAGGGAGTTGTGCTATCATTTTGCGGCAATTGGAGCATCTCTTGTACTGCTTGACAGAAATATGCAGAGATCCGAGGCGCTCGCAAGCGAGCTTAGAGCTAAATTTCGGGATATCGCCATATCGCATATACAGGTCAATATGGAAGACATATCCGCCGTAAAAAGCGCGGCAGAAAAGCTTTTGGAGATGCCGATAGACTATCTCGTACTTAATGCGGGCGCGTACAGTATCCCGAGGCACAAGTGCGACACGGGATACGACAACGTTTTTCAGATAAATTTCGTATCGCCCTATTATCTTGCGCGAACTCTGTTACCTCATCTGAGAGAGAGGAAAGGGAAGGTAGTAGCCGTAGGCAGTATCGCGCACAGATATTCAAGGACCGACGCAAGCGATATCGATTTTTCAACGAAAAAAAAGGCGAGCCTCGTGTATGGAAACGCCAAAAGATACCTTATGTTCTCTATGTTTGCCCTTGCTGAGAGTGAGAAGGAGGTAGCCATCTCCCACCCGGGCATAACCTTTACCAACATAACCGCGCACTATCCGAAAATAATATTCGCCATAATAAAGCATCCTATGAAGCTGATATTTATGAAGCCTAAAAAGGCAAGTCTTTCTATAATCGACGGACTCTTCAAGGATTGCCGCGAGAATGAATGGATAGGACCTCGCTTCTTCGACGTCTGGGGAGCTCCCAAACGAAAAAAGTTGAGAGGATATACCCCCGAGGAAATCGAAAGAATACGAAAAACTGCCGACAAGATATATCTTGATATACATTAAAAAGGCTGTCTCAAATTTGCATTTGAGACAGCCCCTCTTATTATTCTTCGATAAGCACGTCACTGTATGACTTGTTGGGAGAGAGAACTCTCTTTGCCGCAATAGCCATGTGTCTGTGGTCAAATACAGTGGGACGAAGGTGTACGAGCAAAGCAAGCTCGTTGCAGACCTTTGCGTAGCTCTTGGAAGCTTCCTCGGCCTCGCCTCTTGCAAGCTGAATAAGACCGTTTGCATAAAGTCTTGCATACTTCGCCTGCCAACGCATAAGATCCCAGTGCACGTACTGACATCTTATATCATTTGCGAGATGCTCGTTAACTGTGCCCTCAAACTCGTCAACGGTCTTGAGCAGCTTCTCAAAGCTCGGTATTTTGGCAGGGTTGTGTCTGTCGCCCTCCTCACCCGCGGTAAATCCGAACTCGGTGTTTGCGCTTATGCTTGCGAGATATTCGTACGCAAGCTTCCAATCCTCTCCGAAAGCGGCGGAGAAGTACTCCTCGGCAAGCTCTTCAAAACTCTTGTCAAGGTCAAACATCGCCTCGCCGTAAACGTAGAAGGCGAAGCCTGTGGGGAAGAAGGAGCGCTGAGAGCAGTCCTCAACTATACCCGAAAGACCGTTCTGCTTAAGACCGTGAATGTCGTCGTATACGAGCTTCGCAAGATAGATACCGCCCATATCGAAATACTGGTGAATGTGGAAGTGGTACTCGTAGCAGAAAGCGTCGCCCTTCCACATATTTTTCCACTGTTTGAGATAAGCAAGATTTTCAGCCATACCCTTGGGCATCTTCAGCTTATTGCAAGCATAAGGAGTTATCTTGTCCATATCAGGCTCTACCTGATATGTTTCGGTATAAAGTCTTGTTATAGGAGCAAAGAGCATCGTGAAACGCTTTTCGTTGTTGATCTTTTCCTCCATAGGACCCCAAAGGGTGTCAACGTAAGCGATAAATACGATGTGCGTACTGAGACTTCTTCTTGTAAGCTCCGCGTCGATATCGTTGAGCATCATAACGTACCAATCCGACGTGCGCTTCTTTGCGCAAGAGGAGCACTCGCAGTGGTTATTCGTTCCGTCAGCAAGCCAAACGTGAAGAAAATCAACGTTGTTCTGCTTCTCGGCGTAATCGGAAACGTATCTTGCAACGACACCTCTCGTCTCGGGGTTAGACATACAAAGGTTTGTGTTGAGCGCAACACCGCCCCAGAACTGACGGACACCGCCTACCTCAGCAAGATGCTTTGCTTCGTTGGGGTCGAGCTCTCCCTCCTTGGCGATCCAACCGTCAGAGCTGTCAAAGCCAAACGGCTCGGCAGTCCAGCCGTGTCCCATATCGTGGAACTGGAGACCTCTCTTTGATATCTCGCTCTCGCACGCGCGCTTCCACTGAAGGACCGTATTGTTTGAAAGGGGATACTCAGGCTCAAGATACGGATCGTACCTGTGGTCGTATCCGCGCTGATAATAGAATTTCGGAACATCAAATTCTATCATAAATACGTTCATACCTATCTTGGGAGTGAAATCTATGGCGTCGTACATGATAGGCTGAGTTTCAGCGCCCTCGTTGCACTGACCGCGGTAACGGCAGGCAGCCTTGTGGAAAAGCTTTGTGGGCACGATGTTCTGCAATGGGATATACTCACCGTCAGGACCGGGGAAAAGCCAGTTACAGCCGTTCGCCTTGAGATAACGGTAAACCGCAAAAAGAACGCTTCGATAGTTTGAGCCCGCGATAATACCGCCGTTTTCGTCGGTATCAACGTAGATAACGTCATCAAGAGACGGGTCCTCAACGTCGGGGTCAAGACCGAAATCCGACATAAGTCCGAGTCTGAAGCCGTCCTTCGCGTCCTTGTCAAATTCGATTTTTATCTCACCGCAGCGCGGCATCATCATACGCAGATATTTTTTCAGCTCCTGCGCCGCATAGTCGGTTACAACGTCTGCGCTTACTATACTGATCTTATACATAGGTATCCTCCTTAAAAACCAATTGATGCAAACAAACATTAGTTTTTATTTCATATGTTTTCATTATAGCATACCTACCAAAAAAAAGCAACACAAAACAAGAAATTTTAAGATGCCATATCGTTAAAGTCAGCGACATCAAAAAAGAACAAAAAGCCCGACTGTCTGTCAGGCTTTTTATACACTTCAAGCGAAGATCAAGCTTGAGGTATTCTCGTCGGAATATTCTATCTCTTCCGAAATAATGACCGAAAGGCGCGCGATGTCTCCAAGATCTTCTGCTCCCTCGCAGCATATCAGACACGCCAAAAGCCGCTCGCAAAACAGGCAAAACGAGAGTCGGGCGCAAAAATCGTCGTAGTCAAGCGCTTCGGTACAATGACGGTATATAAGATACGCCAAAAATCTTTCCAGATATTCGTCTTTTGCCTCGGGACGGCGCGACGACGAATAATTCATAAATAATTTTTTGTGCTCGGCGTCAAGATATTCGAGGGAGTCCAGTATTTCCAACCACTCCCCGTCCTCACCCGCATCTATCGAGTAGGCTCGGTAAATTTTCTCAAGACTTTCCTTGTAGCTACACTCCGTGTCCTGCAAGAACGCGTATATTTTGCCGCGCTCCGCGCGTCCGTCGAAATCCACGCCGTCCTCCAAGGCGTCCGCCTCGCCTATCTCCTCCATCACATCGTAGTCGGGAGAGCAGAGTATGAGCTTTGCCGCCTCGGTACAGGACATGCCAATGCCCACCTCGGCAACGCTTGTGTAATTATAAAACCTGGGATGCTCTCGGCAGATATCGCAAAGGTATTCCTCGCCCACGCCGAGAATTATCCTGCAAAGCCCCCGTTCGTCAAGATGAGGACATCTGTCGCCGTCTCCAAGCTTGAAGTGAGGCGTATTCTCCATCGAAATGCTGTCGTTGATGACAGTCCCGTATCCTCCGTTAAGGCTTTTGTATTTTTCAAGGGTGTCCCTGTCAATATCTATTTCCCAACCGATGCAACAGCTGTGCTCGCACCTGTCTGCGATACATCTGAAATTTTTGTAATACTTGGGGGCATAAAGCTTCATGGTTTTTCCTTTTGTAGTTTTAAAATATTTACTATATTGTATCACAAATCCTTGAATATTTCAAGCGCTTTCGGCAGTTCTAACCCTTGACTCTAAGAAGAATCAAAAAGGCATCTATGAAAATCCAGAAAAATTTGAATAAAATCGGGCAGAAGGACTTACTGTTTCGCTTCGCTCAACGGCAAGTTTGCCTTGTCGGCTGAACACCGCCATTTGCTTCTCAAAACGGAAAACATTGCTACCCACCGCCGCAGGGCAGAAGGACTTGAGTCTCGTCACTGCGACGCAAAGCCGAGTTTTTGATTTCGGCTTTGCTACGCTCCTCGGTCAGTCGCGGCTCTGACAGCCGCACAGGGCTGTCATTCACTACCGCTCCCCTTCAAGTCCTTCTGCCCCTGCCTAAAAT
>JAZSBF010000055.1:0-7406 GCA_045602205.1 Eubacteriales bacterium | reverse complement strand
AAACTCTCTGAGACTCGAAGAATACAACGGGGTCAGTGCCGTTAAGAGCACTTGTCATAAGGCCCTTTGCATCTGTAGGAGTTGAGGGGAATACGACCTTAAGTCCGGGAATGTGAGCACAGAGCGCTGTCCAATCCTGAGAGTGCTGTGCGCCGTATTTTGAACCAACGGAAACACGGAGAACGATAGGCATTTTAAGAATGCCAGCGGACATTGCCTGCCACTTAGCCATCTGGTTGAAGATCTCGTCGCCTGCACAACCGATAAAGTCAGCATACATAAGCTCATCTATCGCCCGACCGCCCCACATTGCGTATCCTACTGCCGAGCCAACGATAGCGGACTCGGAAATGAGAGAGTTGAAGAAGCGGTGGTAGGGAACAGCATCGGTCATCTTCTTGTATACACCGAAAGCTCCGCCCCAGTCTCTGTTATCCTCACCGTAAGCGATGAGGGTGGGATCTTCATAGTACTTATCGATGATCGGCTCAAAGAGAGCGTCACATACGTTATACATCTTCATCTTGGAAACGGGCTTGCCGTTAGCGTCCTTAGCTGTACGGGTCTTGCCCTTGATCTCTTTAACACGGGGGCACTCTTCCTTGGGCATAAGCATCTCGGGCTCACGCTCGGGATCCATGCTCTTAAGTTGCTGGTTAGAGAACATAATGGAAGAAATAGCATCAGGCTCTTTGTCGAGGTCCATACGAGGAGAAATGTCGTCGTTGATAGCGAGCTTCATTATCTCTGTCATACGGTTTGTGATGTTCTCGTGCATTGCAGCAAACTCGTCCTCGGTAGCTACGCCGCCAAGTATAAGCTTTGTCTTGAATGCAACGATCGGATCTGCTGCCTTCCAAGCCTCGATCTCCTCTGCTGTACGGTATGTGGAGGAGTCGGAGGGGGAGTGACCGGAAACACGGTAAGTAACAACATCGAGAAGTGCGGGACCCTTGCCTTCAAGAAGGAGCTTCTTCTTGCGGGTAACAGCGTCGATAACTGCGAGCGGATCGTAACCGTTTACGCGCTCTGCATGCATCTGGCTGGGGTTGAAGCCTGCGCCGAGACGGGCAACCATATCATAGCCCATTGTCTCACCGCGGGTCTGACCGCCCATACCGTAGTGGTTGTTGAGTACGTTGAAGAGGGTAGGCATTCCGCCGTCGCTGAACTTGCCGTCCATGCCCCAAAGCTTTGTGATCTGGTCCATAGAAGCGAAGTTGTGAGCCTCAAGAACGGGTCCGCGGCCTGTTGCGCCGTCTCCGCAGTTGGAGATAACGATACCGGGCTTATGATTGGAGCTCTTGTAGAGAGCAGCACCGAGAGCGATAGGAGCAGATGCACCAACGATAGCGTTGTTAGGCATAAGACCGAAGGGAATGAAGAAAGCATGCATAGATCCGCCGAGACCGCGGTTAAAGCCGGTCTTACGAGCGAAGATCTCTGCGAGAGCTCCGTAGAGCAGGAAGTTGATACCAAGCTCTTTGATGTCTCCGCCTGCGTTCATGTGCTTTTCAACAACAGCGAGAACAGAACCGTCAAGGAATTCCTTCATAATATCATAAAGCTCTTTTTCATCAAGCTTGTAGATAGAGGAAAGTCCCTTTGCGAGTATCTCGCCGTGGCTACGGTGAGAACCGAAGGAATAGTCGTTGATGTCAAGGCAGTAAGCCTCACCGACTGCGGATGCTTCCTGACCGATGGAAAGGTGAGCAGGGCCGGGGTTGTTGTACTTAACTCCGTTGTACTCGCTCTTTACCTTAACCTCGTTAAGCATGGTCTCAAACTCACGAATGATAGCCATGTCGCGGTAGATACGCATCATATCCTCTTTGGAGTAGGTCTTAAGCTCTTCCTTGAGGGTCTTGTTATACTGACATACGGGAATGTCTTCAAAATGGATGTACCCGGACTCGAAAGCCTTACCGGGATCAACATATTGACTCTTAGGCATTTTATTTATTCTCCTTTTTTAGATTTACAATATTTAAGCTCAGAGGAACATAGCTTCTCTGATAACTTCACAAACAGTAGGATGAGGGAATACAAGCTTCTGGATATCAGCAACTCTCATCTCGGTCTCAACCATCATAGCCGCGCCATAGATTATCTCGGACGCATAGCTTCCGATCATATGGAGACCGATGATGTTGTGATGCTTGTTGTCGGTAATTATCTTGAGAACGCCGTTTCCGTGCTCGTTCTCAGCGATGTAACGTCCGCTGTACTTAAGAGTAACGGTCTGAACAGAAGCGTCAAGACCCTTTTCCTTAACCGACTCAGTCGTTTCACCGACAGACGCAACCTCGGGGTTGGTGTAGATTACAGAGGGAATAGAGTTGTAGTTGATTCTATCCTTCTTGCCGAGGATGTTGTTGATGCAGACCTCGCCCTCGCGATAAGCTGTGTGAGCAAGCATAGACTTGCCGTTTACGTCCCCCGCAGCCCATACGCCGGGAACGTTTGTCTTGCCGTATTCGTTTGTAACGATAGCGCCTCTTTCGAGCTTGAGTCCGATATTCTCGCAACCGATGCCCGCAGTTCTCGGACGGCGTCCGATAGAAACGAGAGCGTAGTCACAAGCGATAGCCGTGCTCTTGCCGTCCTTTTCGTATGTAACAGCCTTATCTTTGATAGATGTTACCTTTGCTCCGAGAATGAAGTTAACACCTCTTGCGGCATAATCCTTCTGAAGCATTGTGGAGATCTCGCGGTCAACAGGGCCTGCGATGTGGTCCATCATCTCAACAACGTAGACCTCAGAGCCTACCGAGTTGAAGTAGGAAGCCATCTCAAGTCCGATAACTCCGCCGCCGACGATAACGATGGTCTTGGGGAGCTCCTTAAGGTCGAGGACCTCTCTGTTTGTAAGAGCAAAGCCGGACTTTATGGAATCAGCAAGTCCGTCGATGGGAGGGAGAGCAGGGGAAGAGCCTGTGCAGATGAGTATCTGTTTACCGATATACTCCTTGCCCTCAGCTACTATAACAAAGCCCTCAGCGTTTCTCTCTTTGATCTGAGCCGAAGCCTTAACGACCTCAACGCCTGCCTTTTTGAGCTTAGCGCCAACGCCCGAAACGAGCTGCTTTACGACCTTGTTCTTGCGCTCAACAACGAAGCCGTGGTCGATAGTCGCAGAATCGAACTTAACGCCGTAGTCAGCGCCGTGCTTTGCGTAATCGTAAATTTTTGCGGAATAGAGGAGAGTTTTTGTGGGGATACAGCCTTCGTTAAGACAAACACCGCCAAGAGCTCTTTCCTCGATAACAAGAGTTTTCAAGCCTGCGTGACCTGCGTGTTCAGCCGCATTGTAGCCTGCGGGTCCGCCGCCTAAAACGATAAGATCATACATTTGTATTTTCCTTCTTTCAAATTATTTTATCATGAGAAGATCAATGTTCTCAAGTGCGAATCCGATATCCTTAAGGATCCTTGCAGCATCAGCACCGTCAAGAACTCTGTGGTCAACAGTAAGAGAGAGACCCATAGAGGGGTAGATAACATCCTCTCCGTTTACTTCCTTTATTCTCTTTGTTACGCAGTCAACGCCAAGGATACATGTCTGAGGCGGGTTAACGATAGGAGTAAAGGATTCGATTCCGAGAGAACCGAGGTTGGATACTGTAAATGTAGCGCCCTTAAGAAGATCGGGGTTGATGTTACCGCTCTGAGCCGCTGTTATAACAGCCTTTGCGTTCTTGGAGAGCTCGTTGAGAGACATTTTTTCAGCGCCGAATACAGTGGGAACGAGAAGTCCTCTCTCTGTATCAACAGCGATACCGAGGTTAACGGTGTTGAAGTATCTCATTGTGTCGCCGAGCATATGTGCGTTAGCGCCTCTGTACTTGAGGATAACACGGGAGACAGCAAAGAGGATCATATCGTTTATAGTGATATTGCCAAGACCGAGCTTTTCGCCGCTTGCCTTGAGAGACTTTCTGAGCTCAAGAAGCTTTGTAGCATCGAAGGAAGAGTTAAATGTGAGCTGAGCCATAGAGGTAAGCGACTCGCACATAACCTTTGCGATGATCTTTCTGACGTTGGGTATCTTAACGTCCTCATAGTCAGCTACGGGAGCTGCTACTGCTGCGGGAGCTGCCTCAGCTGCTGCGGGAGCATTGAGATCGCCAAGAACTACCTTGCCGTTTATACCGCTTCCTGCCATAGCCTGAGAGTATCCGTCCTTAGCTGCGGGAGATACGGTAAGACCCATATCAACGAGCTTCTGAACGTCGCGCTCGATTATTCTGCCGTTAGGACCTGTGGGTACAGCCTTAAGAAGATCAGCGTGTGTCTTCTCAGCGAGAAGTCTTGCGCGGGGAGATATAGAACCAACGCCTTCTGTTGCCGCGGGAGCAGCCTCATCTGCTACTGCTGCGGGAGCTGCTGCCTCTGCTGCGGGAGCCTCTGCGGGCTTCTCCTCAGCCGCTGCGGGAGCTTCTGCATCGGTAGGAACGAATGCGGAAAAGTCCTCTCCGTCGTTTCCTATAACAAGAACATTCTCAAGACAGGGAACGTCGTCACCTTCCTCCCTGAATATTGCGAGAATCTTACCTGCTTCGGGAGCGGGCTCATCGAAGGAGGATTTGTCGGTCTCGTAAGAAAAGAGGATATCTCCCTTTTCGACTGTGTCGCCGACCTTTTTGTTAAAAGCGGTTATGATACAGCTTTCAACACTCTGTCCCTGACGGGGCATAATTACAACTGTTGCCATTTTCTTTCATTCCTTTCATAAGTTGTTTATAAGCCTAAAGTCTCGGGAATAATTTTTCCGAAATTTTATCACCTACATTTTATCACTCTTTGGCTAAATTGTCAATATATTTTAATTAAATAACGAACATTTGGAGATAAAAAAACACTAATTTGTGGCAAAAATCCTACTCAGTGTCAGTCTTTTAACAATATAAGCTCCTTTTCGAGTACGCCCACCATGATAGAAGTATTAAGCTCGAGCGCGTCGGGGGGATATCCCTCACTCAAAGCGCTTTCTCTGACCATCTGCTTGAGATATTCCGCGGCGGCTTCTTTGGAGTCTTTTCTTATTATCTCTGCTGTCGCCTTTGCGATCTCGAGCGTGCTTTTTTTCATATTTGAGAGATAAAAGCGGGTAGCCTCTTTGTCAAGAACTCCAAAATGAGGTATAAGAATGTTGTCGATATCAAAGCTCAAAAGCTTATCTATCGAATCTAGCGTCATCTGATATCCCACAAGATAGGTAGGGAAGATAAGCTCCTTTCCGTCGAATATTCCGGGCGTTTCAGCGCCGAGGAGAAGCTTTTTCTCGTTCAGGTAAAAGGCTATCGAGCATTTTGTGTGACCGGGTAGAGATATCGCTGTAAAGGTCATATCTCCCGCCTTTATGGTGTCTTGGTCTTTCAGCGCAATATCGACCTTGAGAGAGTCGATAAGATCCTCGTATTCAGTAATACCGCATTTCTCGGCAAATTTTCTGTCAAGAGTGCGCATAAGCTGCTTTGCGGAGTCCTTCGCGAATATTTTAGCGGCGTATTCTCCCGCGACCACCTTGGCGTCGGGCCAGTATTTGAGCACGTAGACAGAGCCGAGAGCGTGGTCGTAGTGCGAGTGAGTCAAAAAGATATAATCAAGCGCTCGCTCGCCAAGCTCCGCCTTTACCTTTTTTGCGACCTCGTATCCCGTGAAGGCAAAGCCGGTGTCGTAGAGAATGGCGGTCTTGCCGTCATCTATAAGAAACGCGCTGTCGCCCGCTATGCTTCTTACATCGGTAATTTTTAAATCTGACATATCATAAACCTTTCCTTAAAGCTTTGTACTTTGATTATATCACATCAGGGCGTAAAATTCAAGATTTGGAAGCTTTTTCTTTGGAAGAATGAGGGAATATTATTCTTATCCCTTGACACAGATATATTTCTTATGATAAAATCTATAAGACAGAAGAACCAAATTGGATACGCTGAAAGGAATAGAGATATGAATTTAATGGGAATCGATATGGGAACTACCTCTGTAAAGACGGCGGTTTTCAATGAAAATCTTGAGGAAAAAATAAAGCTTACTGCTGATTATACCCTTGAGAGCAAGGGAGATATCATAGAGTTTGAGGCTGAAAAATATTGGGATATCGTCTCGGGCGAGATAGCTAAAGTGAGGGCGGAGCTTGATATTGACGCTCTTGCGATAGATACTCAGTGCGAAACGCTCATTCTCGCCGATGCCGAGGGAAATCCCGTCCGCAAGGCGATAGTCTGGCTCGACAACCGCGCTACCGAGGAAGCTAAGATGATAGAGGAGCACTTCGGCAGAAAAAAAGTGTACGAGGTAACGGGACAGCCCGAGGTAACGGCTACGTGGCCCGCTTCAAAGCTCCTTTGGGTAAAGAGAAACGAGCCTGAGATATGGGCTAAGACTAAAAAGGTGTTTTTGCTTGAGGACTACATACTCTACAAGATGACGGGCAAATTCATAACTGAAAAAACTCTCCAGTCCTCTACTATATATTTCGACATAAAGAACAACTCTTGGTGGCGTGAGATGCTCGACTTTATCGGAGTTGAGGAGGGAATGCTCCCCGAGCTTCTTGACAGCGGAGTTTACGTTGGCGATTTTGACGGTATCAAGGTCGTTACGGGCGCTATGGATCAGGTGTCGGGAGCAATTGGCGCAGGAATCGTTAAAAAGGGAATAGTGAGTGTTATGACGGGAACGACAATGGTAATCTTCACCCCCTCTGACGATCTGCCCGAATACAACGAGGCGAGTATAGTTCCTTGCCACTACAACTATGATGGAAAGTTCTGTCTGCTTTCGTGGTCTCCCACGGCGGGAATGGCACTTAAATGGATAAAAAACGCTCTTTGCGAGAATTTCTCCTTTGCAGAGCTCGATAAGCTTGCCGAGCAGATCGCGCCCGGAAGTGACGGAGTCACATTCCTTCCTTACCTCTGCGGCTCTACTATGCCCAAGTATAATCCCGCGGCAAGAGGAAGCTTTACTGGACTTACGACAGAGCACACACGCGCTCACTTCGTAAGAAGCGTTATGGAAGCTATCGCCTGCACGCTCAAATCTAACCTTGATTATCTCGACCTTGACGTAGACGAGATAAGAGCTATGGGCGGCGGAGCTACAAGTCCGCTCTGGTGTCAGATGAAGTCGGATATGACGGGCAAGAAGCTCGTGACGCTCAAGAATAAGGAAACGGCTTGCCTTGGCGGAGCAATACTGGCGGGTGTCGGTACAGGTGTATTTGAGTCGGTAGAGAAGGCTTGTGAGAAGATACAGATAAGCAAGGCTTATACCCCATCCGGCGCTGATTATACCGAGTGCTATGAGAGATATCAGGCTTATGACGCTATATTGAATGTGTAAAAGTTAGGTTGCGTATAGATTAAATGCGAGGGGGGCTTCTTTGAAAAGAAGCC
>JAZSBF010000054.1:0-22021 GCA_045602205.1 Eubacteriales bacterium | reverse complement strand
TTTCTGGGAACGATAGGCGTACGAGTGTACGTCGAGTTCCCAGAACGGCGGTAGAAAAAGTCGATAAAATGAAGAATTTCGCAGAAATTCAACATATTAGTGTCTCATTTTCATTTTTTGCTTGATAATGAGCTCTTTTTTATTTTCATATCGGACTTTTTCGGTCTCGTCAAATGTGGCAGCCCCTTTTTTCTGCCAGAATCGCAAAGGCTTTCTTTATATCCGACGGGGTGTGACCGTAACGGACAAGAGAAGCAAACAGCTTTCGTTGCCCTTCTCTGCCGTCGGGAATTTCACCAAACCTTCTCTCTATAAGAGCTACGCAAAGCTCCGTAAAATCATATTCCTCAAGCTCTGAGATCGCCAAGCGCACCGCGCTCTCGGAATACCCTTTTTCGTAAAGAGAGGCTGCTATCCTTTTTATTCCCCAATATTTTTTCAGACATCTCTCCGCCTCGCGCACAGCGTCCTCGCCCTCGTTTATATATCCAAGCTCCGAGAGATATTTTGACGCGCGAAGCGCTATATCTTTATCAAATCCCTTTGAAGAGAGCTTGAGCGCCATATTTTTTTCGGAGCAAGCGCCGTAGCCGAGTATATTCATTCCGCGCTTCACCGCCGCGCAGACCTCGCCCTCAAGGAGAAGCTCCTCGGCGCTCTCTCGGTCTATCTCGCCCTTGTGGATACGAAGCTCGGCGTACTGCCTTGCGAGCAGTATCACTTTTCTTTTCTCAAAATTCTCGCCCTCAAAGAGCTTTACCTCTATAACTATCTCCGCGCCCAAATTTATCGCGGAGATCGACGTGACCTCTGCCGTCATATTATTCGCCGTCAGATTTGAGAGTTCTTATGTCAAAATCGTCGTCGGTGTCCTCATCAAGCTCAAAGACCTCCTCGGACGCAGAGATATTATCCTTCATACTTCTTACCTTAGCGTCAAGCTCTGCAAGAAGCTCGGGATTTGCCTCTATTATCTTTCTGACGTTGTCCTTACCCTGCCCAATACGCTCGCCGTTATACGAGAACCAAGAGCCGCTCTTTTTGATGATATCAAGCGCTATACAGTAATCTATTATCTCGCCCGAGCGCGAAATTCCCTTTCCGTAAAGGATATCGAATTCGGCTACCTTGAAGGGCGGCGCGACCTTGTTTTTAACTATCTTACATCTTACGTGATTTCCGTATATATCATTTCCGTTCTTGAGCTGGTCAGCCTTGCGGACGTCTATTCTGACAGACGCGTAAAATTTGAGGGCGCGGCCGCCGGGGGTGGTCTCGGGATTTCCGTACATAACACCCACCTTTTCACGAAGCTGATTTATAAAGATTACCACGCTGTTGCTCTTGGAAATGACCGCGGAGAGCTTTCTCATAGCCTGAGACATAAGTCTTGCCTGAACTCCCACCTGCGACTGTCCCATATCTCCCTCTATCTCCTGACGGGGAACGAGAGCCGCCACCGAGTCGATAACGACGACGTCAACAGCACCCGAGCGCACAAGCGCCTCGGTTATATCGAGCGCGTCCTCGCCGCAATCGGGCTGAGATACGAGCAGATTGTTTATATCGACTCCAAGCGCCTTAGCGTAAACGGGGTCAAGCGCGTGCTCTGCATCGATGAACGCCGCCTCTCCGCCTGTTTTCTGCACCTCGGCTATAATATGTAACGCAACCGTTGTTTTACCAGATGATTCGGGGCCGAATATCTCAATTATTCTTCCTCTCGGAACTCCGCCGATGCCAAGCGCCATATCAAGCGCGATAGAGCCTGTGCTGACCGCCTGCACCTCAAGCTTTGAATTCTCGCCAAGCTTCATTATCGAGCCCGCGCCAAAATCCTTTTCAAGCTGCGCGATAGCTGTGTTGAGCGCTTTTTTCTTAGCTTCCTTGTCACTGTCTCTCGGAATCATTTCTATTTTCTTTTTAGCAGTTGCCATAATTTTTCTCCGTTTTTTCTTAAGATGGTTTTATTATACACCCCTACCGAAGCTTTGTCAAGAGATTTTTGAAATATTTTTTCTTAAAACGGAAATATTTTGTTATTCAAGTCTTCTTGGGAATTATTTTGTACCTTTTATTTTCCGTTTAAAGAACTTTCGAGATTCAATCCGACTCTTGATTTTTAAACGCAAAAACTACCCTCATCGGCTTCTTTTTTCTTTTGGCATACTCCGCGGTATATTTTGCGCCTTTTGATTTTCCGTCCCATATTACCAGAACGGCATCTGATATATTCACCATCTCCTCGTTCCGTTTTATAGGTGCGGCTCTGCCGTATAAATTATATTTTGGGCGCAGAATAAGCTTTGATATATTATGCGAATCCGCATATCTTTCGGCAATACTATCTATTCCCTCAGCCCCGCCGCTTATAGCCAAAGAGAGTTGAACTCGCAAGCCTCTCGGCAACGCATTTCCAAGCCTTTCGCCGAATATCGCCTCGCAAGGTAGGATATTCCAAGTGAATTTTTCCGATAGATACGGATATTTATGCCGACCCAACCTTACGAGTTCAACTCTCTTTGGCTATAATAAGCTCGGTATCATCAGATACGTATTCGCTCAAATCAAAGTCTTTTACACTTCTCGAGCCAACTATTAAAAGCTTCATATTTCCCTCGCACTACTTAACCTTATATTATACCTAGTATATCTTATATTTTATCATATAAATTTTTATTTGTAAATAAGGTATAATATTTTTATAACAGTAATCGGGGAGAATTTATATGCTTGATAGTCAATACAAAATGAATTTAGTGAAAATAGGTTTGAAGATCGCATATTACAGAAAGCTTCAGGCTATGACTCAGGAAGAGCTTGCCGAGGCTTGTGATCTTTCGTCAGGCTATATCTCCCAGCTCGAAGCTCCGGGTACTTACTTTTGCCCGTCGCTCAAAACTCTTTTCAAAATAGCTGAGGCACTCGGAACAACTGTATCAAAGCTAACTGACATCGATGACTAATACAAAAAGCTTATAAGACAGTTGTCGTTACTATACAATAATATCCCACGCAAAATACTTTTAGCCTTTATCATACATTGTAGGGACAAGCTCATTTTTTCACATCTCTTAATATTACAAAAAACTGCTGTCAGAAATTTTTCTGACAGCAGTTTTGTTTTTATAGTATTACGGATAGCAATCCGTTCAACCGTGGTCCTTAGAGTTCATAATTATATCTTTATCCGAAAAGATTATGCGCTCTGCCGCTCATCAGTCAAGCGGAGCATTGACTATCTTTTCAAATTCCTCTCTGTCAAGGAAAGGCGCCATATCGTTGAGCGACGGAGAAACTATTCTTCCGTCGGGAAGCACCTTTGAGGAGGACTTGGGCGCAAAGTTCTGCGCCGGGTCAACGACCACCTCGCAAACAGCAGGTCCGTCGGAATTCAAAAAGCTCTCAAGCGTAGCTTTTGCCGTCTTTTCGCTATCGGTCTTGTAATACGCAAGTCCAAACGCGTCGGAAAGCTTTTCAAAATCGGGGAAGCAAATTCCGCTCTGTCCGTCAATTCCTATAAACGGCGGCTTGAAAAGGTTTGTCTGGGTCTGACGGATAGAATGATATCCGTTATTATTTATGATTATAAGCTTGACGTCAAGCTTATTGTAAGCTATCGTCGCAAGCTCCTGAATATTCATCATAACGCTTCCGTCTCCGTCGATACAAACGGTACGGCGGCTGTTATCCGAAACGGCAACTCCCATAGCGGCGGGCAGACCGTATCCCATAGCGGCGCAGCCCGAATTGGTGAACATTCTCTGTCCCTGCTTGATCTTTCCTGCCTGGAAAGTAATAACACACGCGCTTCCGTTTCCGCAGATTATTCTGTCGTCGCTCTCGAGGCAATCGAAAAGCGTATCCATAAATATGTAGGGATTCATCGGCGCGCCGTCGGGCTTTCTGTATTCCTCGCAAGCCGCCGGATATCTCTGTACAAGGTCACGGCACCACGAAACGAACTTTTTGTGCTTTGCTTCGGGCACGTAGTCCTCTGCGAGAAGCGCATCTATAAAGTCGGAAACGTCGGCATTTATCGGCATATCGGGACGCACTGTGGGCTTTATGAGCTCACGAGGGTCGATATCAACGATTATCTTATAGGCGTTTTTTGCGAAATCAAAGTGATTGTAGCCTATCATTCTTATATTGAGTCTGCAACCGAGGCTGAGAAGCAGGTCGCACTTCTGAACCGCAAAGTTACCGGGTCTTGTTCCGACCGTACCGGGCATTCCCGCAAAATAGGGATTATCTGCCGCCACGACGTCGTTTGCGTTCCATGCGGTGACCACGGGTATCTGAAGCTTATCGAGCAATTTAAGCAGCTTCTCCTCTGCGTCTCCAAGACGAATACCTGTTCCGACAAGTATAAGAGGCGCTTTTGCCTTGCGTATCTTCTCAAGCACTGTGCGCGCAACGTCTGCGGTGACCTCAGGTGTCTTCCAAGGGCACTCCTGCTCAGGAACAAAGTGACGAAGCTCGTCGGTCTCTACCTGCGCTCCCTGAACATCAAGCGGAACGTCTATCCAAACGGGTCCGCCGCGTCCGTTCAGCGCAAGATAGTGCGCCTTTTCAAGATGATAAGCTATATCTCTCGGATCCATGACCGTGACCGCATATTTGGTCATATTTGAAACAGAGCCGATGATATCAAATTCCTGATCTCCGAGCTGACGAAGTCCAAGCTCGGGGCAAGAGAGTGTTGTTGTCTCTCTCTTTACCTGTCCCGAAAGCACAAACATAGGAATAGAGTCAAGCCAACCGCCCATAACTCCTGTTATGGCGTTAGTTCCGCCGGGGCCGCTCGTAACGCATACCGCCGCAAGCTTTCCCGTCATTCTCGTATATGCCTCTGCGGCTATTGAGCAAGCCTGCTCGTGATGGTTGAAGGTGCACTTGATGCCCGCCTCATGTCCGATAGCATCGTCGAGGTGCATAGCGCCTCCGCCCGTTACCATAAAGCAATCGGTTATCCCCTTCTCTACCAAAAATTCCGCAATATATTTTGAGACTTTAATTTTCATATCCTGCCTCCAATCACGTGTCAATCAAAAAATTTTATAAGCTCCGACGCCGTCCGAGCGCCGCCAACAGACCTTACCTTCTTTATATCATCAAGAGTTTTAAATCCAAAGCCGTAGGTGACTCCTATAAAGTCAACTCCAACCGCCTCAGCGCCGTTTGAGTCTCCCGTACTGTCTCCTATCATCACGACTCTTGATAGGTCGGTGACCCCCGCCGTGTCGATACACTTCTCGATGATATCCTTCTTCTTGAGCTTATTCTCGTGGTCTCCGCCATACATTATGTCGGTATATCTGTCAAAGCCAAAATGCTTTAGAAGCTTGAGCGCGTAATCCTCACGCTTGTAGGTTGCCACCGCGACCTTTATCCCTCTTTTGCAAAGCTCCTCAAAAAGCTCCTCTATACCGTCATACATCTCGGCCTGGAGCAAGGTCACTGTGCTGTAATAATTTCGGAATATCGTCGCTATCTCCTGAAGCACCTCTCCCTCAAGAGAGTAATGCTTTGCAAAGGAATCCTGCACGGGCGGACCGAGAAAGGTCTTGAGCGTCGTATCGTCAAGCATTTCATAGCCCATTTTGTCTATCGTATATTTGAGCGCGGGAAGAATTCCGAGATTTGTATCAAGCAGAGTTCCGTCCAGATCAAATATCGCTAAATCATATTTATTCATTATTTTTCCTCATAATGCGAATGGGTAAGAAAATCTATCTCTATTTTATCCTTTACGCTTTCGATAAAGCTCTTGGTATAATCATTGATATAGTCCCCTCTTGACTTAACAAAATCGTATTCCATATCGCGCTTATAGTAGTTTGCGTGTTTTTCGGAATATCCGTCAAAGCCTGCGAGCGTCAGATTTTTGACTCCCGCATCGATAAGAACCTTTATGAGCATTACAAGAGAGTTATCGACAAACTCCGCTTCGGTATCGATAAGTCTGCGGTAATTTAGCTTGAAATCAAACATACCCGCAGTCGTTTCGGTAACGTTAGAGGTAGCTATTACGGTCATTTTTCTTCTGCTCAATACAGTTGCAAGCTGAACGTATCTCTTCGAGTTGCTTATAAAGAGACAGTCGCTCTTTATTCCGCCCTTCTTAAAGTTTACAGAAATGACTATCGGATCTTCAGCCTCTATATAATTGATTATCTTTTCGCTCTGGCGCTTGACCGTAGCACCCGGTCCAAGAGCCATAACACGCTTCCCTTTGAGGAACTCCGCAAGACGCGCTCTGTCCTCGTCGTCATTTATCTCGTTGTTCTGGTACTCTCTGTAAAGCTTCTCGATATACTTCTTATCGTACAAAAGCTTCTTCTCGCCGTCAAGCTTTCCAAGTATCTCGTTTATCGACTTGATGGAAAGCGTACGCTTGTCCATAAGATAGGTGACGTAGTTTGGGTGACAGTCGTTATACGCCGCGACGAAATAGAAAAGCGAATAGCCCCACGTGGGCTGCTGACAGAACTGAACTATATTGGAGTCTATCGCCTCAAGTATCTGTCCTATCTGATAATTCGTGTCAAGCGAGTGATTCATGTGCATCGCAATAAGCTCAAGCGGAGCGTTGCCCGCACTCTTGCCCATTCCGTAGATAGTTCCGTCAACTATCATAGGTCTGCTTATCTTCTTTGAAAGCATAGCTATACAGTTGGCGTAGCCCATCTGGAAATTGTTGTGCGCATGGTATCCAAGCCCTATTTCAGGGTCAAGATTTTCATTGAGGATATTGAAATAATACATAAGATTATTTCTGTGCATAAGTCCGTAGGTGTCTACCATAGAGACGGCGTAGGGCTTATAATGGTTAGCAAGTCTTACCATATCAAGCATTTCTTCCTCGTCGTAGCTTGTTACAGAAACGAGCTGCGCGAAAACCTTATATCCGAGTGCCTTAAGCTCTCCACAGAACGCCATAGCCTCCTCGCGAAGATGCTTCTTAAAGATTACTCTTATTCCGTCAAGGAAGCTTGCCTCGGCAGGTCCTATATTCTCAAGTCCGCAAGTCCCGTAGTCTATCATTCCGACGACCATAGCCTGCTTCTTATCAAGTCCGCCGTATATCATTTCAACACAGTCGGTATTCGGCATTATGCTTCGGTCGATATCAAAGGGACGGCGTTCGTCAAGAAAGCCTATCTCTATAATATCTATTCCGGCATCAACAAGTCTTTCAAACACGCTTACAAGATTGTCGTGTCCAAAGTGCCAATCATTGATGTACCCTCCATCGCGGAGGGTACAATCCAGTAATTTAATTTCTCCCATAAATCTCCTTGCCGTATTCGGCCTTATGATTATTATGAATTAAAGATTAACTGCTTCTATTATGGTCTTAGCCATATAGTCTATCATTTCATCGGTCATTCCGGGATATACGCCTACCCAGAAGGTAGATGTCATTATACGGTCGGTAACTGCGAGGTCGCCAACTACTCTGTATCCCTCTCCGCTCTTTCTCATCTCGTCAAAGCAGGGGTGCTTTATAAGATTTCCGGAGAAGAGCATTCTTGTCTGAACTCCGCGGGACTCGATAAAGGGAACTACCTTTTCTCTGTCAACGCCCTCACGGCAGGTAAGCAAAAATCCAAACCAAGAGGGATCTGAGTTAGGACAAGCCTCCGGCAATATCAGTTTGTCAGATACGCACTCAAGAGCTGCGCGCAAGCGAGCAAAGTTCACTCTGCGGCGAGCCACGAATGAGGGGAATTTCTTAAGCTGAGCGCATCCGACAGCTGTCTGCATATCGGTTGCCTTGAGGTTATATCCAAAGTGAGAATACACATACTTATGGTCGTATCCGAGAGGAAGCTCTCCGTACTGTCTGTCAAAGCGGTGCTTACATACGTTGTCACAGCCCGAGGGACATACACAGTCTCTTCCCCAGTCTCTCATTGAGCGGATTATCTTTGCGAGCTTAGGATCGTTCGTATAAACCGCTCCTCCCTCTCCCATAGTCATATGGTGAGGCGGATAGAAGCTGCTTGTTCCTATATCGCCGACAGTACCTGTTTTATAGGTAACTCCGTTCATCGTGTACTCAGAGCCGAGAGCGTCGCAGTTGTCTTCAACGAGCCAGAGTCCGTGAGCGTCACAGAAGGCTTTTACCGCTCCCAGATCAAAGGGGTTGCCAAGCGTGTGAGCTATCATAACAGCCTTTGTCTTATCGCTGAGCGCCGACTCAAGCATAGTAACATCGATATTATACTGCGGGATAGTAACGTCAACGAATACCGGAACTGCACCGTACTGTATAATGGGGGTTACGGTCGTGGGGAAGCCCGCAGCAACGGTTATTACCTCGTCGCCGGGTCTTATTGCCCTCTCTCCGAGAAGCGGAGACGTGAGCGTCATAAAAGCAAGCAGATTTGCGGAAGATCCCGAGTTTACGACACTGCAGTGTCTTACTCCGAGATATTCGGCAAATTTTGCTTCAAATTCATCGGTATATCTTCCCGATGTAAGCCAAAATTCAAGGGCGCTGTCTACAAGATTGCACATTTCCTCGCTGTCATACACGCGGGAAGCATAGGGGATTCTGTCCCCTTCTTTATATTCGGGTCTCTTGTGAAATTTCTCGCAGTACTCTTTTACGTCTGCAAGGATCTTTTCTCGTGCTTCGCGTTCATTCATTGCCTCGATCATAAAAAACAATTCCTTTCAATTTTCAGAAGAAAGATATTCTCCGATTTTTCGTCAATATACGACTTATTGTTGAAGCTTTCTACACAATACATTCTATCATACTTCCCCGAGAAAGTCAACATAATATGCGATTTTTTTCATTATTACTATTTTGGGATTATTGCCATAAAAAAGCGAACACATACAATTCTCCGGGACAAACGGGGAAAGATCTGTCGAAAAACCCTTCCCCGCTTAATATTTTTTATATCTGATTTGCGTTCTTTTTGAGGTAAGCGTTTATGAAACCGTCGATCTCTCCGTCCATTACCGCGCTTATATTTCCGTCCTCATATCCCGTTCTCGTGTCCTTTGCGAGAGTATAAGGCATAAATACGTACGAACGGATCTGCGCGCCCCACTCGATATTGGTCTTGTTTCCCTGAATATCCTCAATGGTGTCAAGTCTCTCACGGAGCTTTATCTCCATAAGCTTTGCCTTGAGCATCTTCATCGCAGTCTCCTTATTCTGAAGCTGTGAGCGCTCTGTCTGACAGCCGACAACGATGCCCGTCGGCTTATGAAGTATTCTTATTGCCGAGTCGGTCTTGTTGATATGCTGTCCGCCCGCGCCGCTCGAACGGTGCGCCGTGACCTCGATATCCTCGTCTCTTATCTCTACCTTGTCGATATTTTCAAATTCGGGCATTACCTCGATAGAGGCAAAGGATGTCTGACGTCTGCCCGCCGCGTCAAAGGGAGATACGCGCACAAGTCTGTGCACTCCGTTCTCGCTCTTGAGATAACCGTAAGCATTGATCCCCTCTACCATAATGGTAGCGCTCTTTATTCCCGCCGCGTCTCCGTCAAGCCAGTCGACAAGCTTATATTTGAAGTTGTGGCGCTCTGCCCATCTCGTTATCATTCTGTAAAGCATCTGCGCCCAGTCCTGCGCCTCTGTTCCGCCAGCTCCGGGGTGGAAGGAGACTATCGCGTTGTTTCGGTCATATTCTCCCGACAGAAGAATCTCTATTCTCTTGGACTCCTCCTGCTTAGCTATTGCCAAGAGCTCTGACTCTACCTCGGGAACGCAGCTCTCGTCGTTCTCCTCTATCGCCATCTCGGCAAGAGTTATTGCGTCCTCAAGACGCGCGCAAAGCTTTTCATATTCCTCTATCGTATCCTTTGTCTGCTTTATCTTCTGAAGGACCTTGGATGAATTCTCCTGATTGCTCCAGAAATTAGGGTCGAGCGTCTCGGCGTCAAGCTTCTCAGCCAACACACGAAGCTCGTCTATTCTGAGCGCAGAACCGAGGTCCTCTATACCCTCTCTCATTCCCAAAAGTTTATATTTTGCATCCTCAAGCGCAACTATCATTAAAAGCACCGTACCTTTCCGTTTTACGTAAAATCCATAGACACATTCATTATACCATATCCCGTTTATTATTGCAACAGTTTTTTGTTTTGAGTCGGTTATAAAATAAATCTTCGTAAAGGACTTGATTTGTTGTCTAAAAAGTTATATAATGATTATGATTGATTATTTTTAAAAGTTAGGAAGGTATCATCATTATGGACAGAGTTTCAAAGCACAACTATTATCTTGATATCGCGCAGACGGTCGCGGAGCGCTGCACTTGTCTGAGAAGAAAATTCGGGGCTATCATCGTAAAGGACGACGTTATAGTATCAACAGGCTACAACGGCGCTCCCAGAGGACGCCAGAACTGCTGTGACCTGAATTACTGTATGAGGGACAAGCTCAATATCCCCAGAGGCGAGAGATACGAGCTCTGCCGTTCGGTACACGCCGAGGCAAACGCCATAATCGCCGCTTCGAGAGAAAGAATGCTTGGCGCGACTCTTTATATGGTCTGCGTTGACCCCAAGGACGGTCAGGTAGTCCCCGGCTGCACGAGCTGTATGATGTGCAAGCGCCTCGTTATAAACGCCGGAATATCAACAGTCATAGTCAGAGACACAAGGGACGAATTCAGAGTTATAGACGTCAACGAGTGGATAGAAAACGACGATTCGCTCAGCGGCGTTTTCGGATATTGAAATACCGATACGGAGAAACAAAATGAGAAACAAGTCTAACAAAAAGATACGCCTTTTCGGCATTATCGCTCTTCTTCTGGTCTCCTCACTCCTCCTTTCCTCCTGCTCGAAAAAATTTGTATCCGACGGAGCTGATTACAAGGACAAAAAGACTAATGTAACATATGCATACGCGCCCTTCTGCTACGAGGCGATAGCGATATCCGACGAGGAATACGCAAAAACGGGCAACAGCGTTTTCTATGCGATAGAGGGACAGGACCCGCTCAAATGGCTCTGCGAGTCATCGGGAACGGTGTTTTATTCAAATAGCCTTACCCTTCCCACGCTTGACAAAATGAATATATCTTATATAGAGATCTGCACAGAAACCTCCTCTGTCACCGTAAAGTCGACTATAACCGACGGTGGCGACATCGCGGCGATAATAAGCTCTTACATATCGGAAGCTCCTATGACCTATTTGGGCGACGTTGCTTCCGTCTCGTATAAGATAAGATTTGCCGATACCTCTCTCGGTCTTTATTATTCGCTATCCTTCTTCGCTTACAGCGACGGAAGCGCTTATCTTTTCAACCGTTCCGAAAACAGATTTGTAAAAGCTCCCTCTGAGCTTTTGAATTACGTAAATGCGCTTGGCTGATAAGGAGTTTGAATATTCGGCTGTGCGCTTTTGCGAGGCGCATATTGCCGACGCGGCAGAGCTTGAGAAGAAATATTTTTCAGAGCCTTGGTCGCAAAACAGCCTACGTCTGCTTTGCACTGAGGATTATCCCTCCTTTGCGGTCTGCGGCAGCGACGGCTCTTTGGTCGGCTATCTGAGCGCCGCAAGAGCCCTCGACGAGCTTCAGATAATAAATGTTGCCGTAAGAGAGGATATGCGCGGCATGGGCATCGGCTCTCTGCTTATGCGCGCCGCCGACTCCTATTGCCTTGAAAATTCGCTTGTCTCTATCTCTCTTGAGGTCAGAGAATCAAATGCCGCCGCTATCGCTCTGTACGAGCGCTGCGGATATGCTCCTCTCGGAATTCGCAAAAATTTCTACCGTTCCCCAACGGAAAACGCCGTGGTGATGGTAAAAAATCTAACTGATACAAGGATATAACAAATGTTGATTTTAGGACTTGAAAGCTCTTGTGACGAGACCTCCGCCGCCGTCGTGCGAATGGAGAGCGGAAAAAGAGAGATTCTTTCAAACATTGTAGCATCTCAAATAGATATCCACCGTCTGTATGGCGGTGTAGTTCCCGAAATAGCCAGCCGAGCGCACATCGAGGCGATATCCCGCATAACCTACGAGGCTCTTGAGGTTGCGGGCGTTTCGATAAAGGATATCGGCTGTATTGCCGTCACCTCGCACCCGGGACTTATCGGCGCGCTTATCGTGGGCGTGAATTTTGCGAAATCTCTCGCATTTTCTCACTCTATACCGCTCGTTTCGGTAAATCACGTAAAGGCGCACGTTGCGGCGGCTTATCTTGAATATCCCTCTCTTGAGCCCCCCTTCACCGCTCTGGTCGTCTCGGGCGGACACACCGCGATATACGACGTTCGCTCCTATACCGATTTCAAGGTGATAGGCACTACCCGTGACGATGCCTCGGGAGAGGCCTTTGACAAGGTGGCAAGAGTCCTCGGTATGCCATATCCGGGCGGCGCGGAGTTCGACAAGATATCGTATGGCGGAGACAGCTCTGCCGTATCTCTCCCCTCTCCCGCGCTTCACGGAGATAATCTTGATTTTTCATTCAGCGGACTCAAGACAGCGGCTCTCAACTATATAAACGGAATAAGACAAAAGGGAGACGAGCCTAATATCCCAGACCTTGCCGCGTCTTATACGGGCGCTATCGTAAAGGCTCTGGTGAAAAAGACCTCTGCCGCGCTTGACACGACAAGCTCAAAAGACCTTGTGCTTGCAGGCGGTGTTGCCGCAAACTCACACATACGCCGCGAGCTTGAGGCGATGTGCAAAAATAAAAATGTCGCTCTCTGCGTCCCCTCAAGGTCGCTTTGCGGCGATAACGCGGCTATGGTTGCCGCCGCGGGATATTTTGAATATCTCGAAGAAAATTTCGCGAATACCTCTCTCAATGCTTCGGCAAACGATAATATATGACATATAAGGGGTACTTATAATGAGTAAGAATACAGAAAAACTGCCTTTGAATATTCCCGATGAAAATTTTGTACGCGCGGGTATTGATAAGAACGACGTCTCCCCCGCCGTTATAAAA
Source organism: Eubacteriales bacterium (assembly GCA_045602205.1). Lineage (GTDB taxonomy): Bacteria > Bacillota > Clostridia > Oscillospirales > CAG-272 > HGM12713. Next base: position 9,067 of record JAZSBF010000054.1, on the reverse strand, counting down.
AGGCTTCCGAGATATTTCAGATATCTGCGAGAAATAATGAGAATGGGAAAGACCCGCATAAGCTCTGCCGAGCTTTCGCGTATGATGAACGTGACGGCTTCCCAGATAAGACAGGACCTCAACTGCTTCGGCGGTTTCGGTCAGCAGGGCTACGGATATAACGTGAACTACCTCTACACAAAGATATGTGAGCTTCTTGGCGTAGGCCACGGCTTCAGAGCCGCAGTTATCGGTGTAGGCAACCTCGGAAAGGCGCTCGTGCGCAGTCCTATGATGGAGAAGCGCGGAGTATCGGTCGTCGCTCTCTTTGACGTATCCGAGCAGCTTGTAGGCAAAAAGATAGCCGACATTAAGGTTTATCACGCAAGTGAAATAGAAAAGAGATTTAATAGCTTTGATATCGATATAGCCATTCTCACGCTCCCAAAGGAGTGCGCGACCGAAGTGGCAGACGTCCTTGTGGAGACCAATATCAGCGGAATATGGAATTTTACAGGAAAAGAGCTTGATATAGGCAACAAGGATATTATTATAGAAAACGTTCATATGGGCGACTCTCTTATGACCCTCTGCTACGAAATAGCACGAAAAAAAGAGAACGGAGAGACTTCTAAAAAATGAAAAGCAATGAAAAATTAAAGCTGAACGAGGCTGCTATCGCGTCCAAGGACGCGCTCTTTAACGCTATCCGTTCTGCTGACGAGAACGACCTGCGTGTGATGCTTGCGCTCTCCCTTCTCTCTCCAACAGAGGAACTCGACCTTCTCTCTCTCAGAGAAAATCTTGAGCTTAGCGAGGGCGAATTTGACGCGTCGGTAAAATATTGGTGCGGAGCGGGACTTATAAAAAAGACCCGCGGCGGAGCATCAAAGGGTGAGAAAAAAGAGACCGCAAAAAAGACAGTCTCTGTTGCCCCCGCTCACAAGGACGGACTTCTTGAGAGAAAGACCGAGCTTCCCTCATACACCACCGCTGAGCTTTCCGACCTCATAGAAAAAAGGCGCATTACCGCCGAGTTTATAAATGAGGCTCAGCGAGTTATGGGCAAGATGTTCAACACGCACGATATAAATATCCTCGTCGGAATGGTCGATTACATAGGCTTTGACGAGTCGAGTGTTATAATAATCCTCTCTCACATGGCGAATCTGGGCAAAAAGTCCTTGCGATACGCCGAGCAGCTTGCCTTCTCTCTATACGACGAGGGCGTGAACGATGCCGAGAGCCTGCAAGCAAGACTTTGCAAGATGGAGGAATACTCAAAGAGCGAGGCGGCTGTACGAGCTATGTTTGGAATGACGGGACGCGCCCTCACCGCAAAGGAGAAAAAATTCCTTCGCTCTTGGATAGAAACTATGGGATTTGACGTTGAGTGCATAAGACTCGCGTACGACATAACCGTAGACGCCACGCACTCCCCCGCCCCCGCTTACGCCAACAGTATTCTTGAGAGCTGGTACGCCTCGGGACTCACCACACGCGAGGCGATAATTGCCGCCGAGGAAGCTAAAAAAGCAGACAAGGGCGGCGCAAAGAAGGATGACAAGAGCTACGATACCGACGAATTTTTCGCCGCGGCGCTGAGAAGGTCCTTCGAGGAATTCAACAAACAGTAAGGAGAAGCTTATGGGTTTCAATACCGAAGATTTTATTCGCATACGCGAGGAATACTCCAAAAAATATCTTAAGGCGCGCGAGGCGGCAGACGCGAGAAGCGCCGAATTGCACGCCAAGATCCCTGACCTCAAAAGGCTTGACGGTTATCTTTCAAGCACCGCGATGAAGATAATGGACGCGGTATGCTCGGACAACTCCGAGCAAAGAATAGCCGAGATCAAGGCAGAAAACGAGCTTTTGCTTGAAGCGAGAGCCAAGCTGCTTACGGCTTACGGCTATCCCGAGGACTACACCGACGTTAAATATGAGTGTGAAGCCTGCGGAGACACGGGTTACGTTGACACCAAGATGTGCTCTTGCATGAGACGCGCGCTCGTTATGGCGGGATATCGCTCGTCTGGCGTTTACGGACTTATGAGCTCTCAATCCTTTGATAACTTCTCTCTCGATTATTACAAGGACTCCAAGGAAAATTATGCCTCTATGTCGGTCATTCTTGAAGGTCTTAAGGATTTTGCGAACGGATTTGACTCCACCACTTATAAAAACTTTTTGTTTATGGGAAAGACGGGGCTGGGCAAGACGCACCTCTCTACCTCGGTTGCCGTCAAGGTCATCGAGAGGGGCTTTGACGTGCTTTACGTTTCTGTCTGCTCTATGATATCCGACTTCGAGAAAAAACGCTTTAACTACAATGAGACCGTTGACCTGTCAAGATATTACTCCGCTGACCTGCTCATAATCGATGACCTCGGCGCAGAAATGACAAATCAGTTCACCGTCTCCTGCTTCTATGACGTTATAAACTCAAGAATTACTAACCGTAAATCTACTATAATCAACACTAACCTCAAAAAAGAAGAGATTGCTGCCCGATACGGCGATAGAATAGAAAGCCGCCTCTTCGGTGAGTATCTCCCCGTCCCCTTCCTCGGCAAAGATATCCGTGGACAGAAGATAGACAGGAGATAGGTTTTATTAAGGGAAACCTTTTAAGGAAAGGTTTCCCTTAATATCCCTTCCAAACCTTTTTGAAAAAGGGTTTATGCTTTCTAAATATAATTATGCTAAAGGGGATATTTAGAAAATAAGAAACTTTTTCAGCAAGTTTCCCCGTGAGCGCGAGTACCTTCTTCGAAAAGAAGGTACTCGCATAAAACCCCACCACTAACTAACCTCCTCAAAATTATTTAAGGCGAGGTATAAAAATCCCTCTTTCCGTGAAAAATATTATCAAAATATTGTTTCAGGGAGGAAATTATGGCACAGATAACGTCCAAGGAATTAAGCGGACTTTCGGATCTTCTTTCTATGGAGGAAAACCTCATCTCGAAGTACAAGCAATATGCGACAAGCACTCAGGATTCGGCTATCTCGGCAAAATACGAGCAGCTTGCCTGCCGCCACCAGCGTCATTACGACGAGCTTGCATCAAATTTAAAATAAAAGGAGATAGCGATATGCAGAACACCACATTCGATGACAAAGCAAAAATGACAGATCTTCTCACCGCAGAGAAGCATATGGCCTCTGCTTACAACACATTTTTGTGTGAGAGCGAGACAGGAGAGGTAATGAGCTGCCTCTCAAATCTGCTTAACGACGAGCATTCTATCAAAAATGAGCTCTTTGTAGAAATGTCCTCTAAGGGCTGGTATAAGACCGAGAAGGCAGAGGATACAAAGGTAAACGCCGCAAAACAGCAGTTTTGCTCTTGAGCGAATATAATAAAAAAGAAACACGGCGGTAGGCAAATGTCCGCCGTGTTTCTACATTAGAGAAAAATATCCTATTAAGCAAGATGATATTTAAAGAACCAATAACCTTTTTTAAAAAGGTTTGGAGAGTGTGAGAATCCAATGTTTGATGTTTTTAGCTGTAAGCTGAAATGGCGGTGTTTAGCCGCCAAATCAAACTTGGCGCAACCCCAAGGGGGTTGCAGCTTTCCTCAAAAGGTTCTCACGTCCTTTCTCGTCCTTTTTCGTCCTTTCACGCCCTTCCGCGTCCTTATTAAAATGTCCTTACCCTATTTGTCTGCCCTTCGCTGTAAACTCTGACGGGGTATATCCCGTAAGAGATTTGAACACCTTACAAAAATACGAAGCGTTGGCAAATCCGACTTTTGTGGCTATCTCGTCGATTGAGAGCTCTGTATTCACAAGAAGCTCCTTTGCCTTGTCGACTCTGTACTGCTGGATATATTTTGTCGGCGGGGTATTAAAGACCGCGAGGAATATGTTGCGGTAATAGGTCTCTCCCATACCCGACATCTCTGCAAGATAGCCTGTATAAAGGTCGGGATTTGCATAGTTCGTTTCGATATATTTTACCGACCTGTGTATCATCGGATATTTACCCGCGAGAGTCGAGCTGAACGCCGCCTCGTTTGATATACGGGTTATAACTCCGTATATCTCGGAAAGACATTTGGAGTGATACGCAGGTCCCTTGAGCGCCCAGAAATGCGATACGCTTATAACCGCCTTCACTATATCCTTATCCCCCGCGATATAAAATCCGCTCGGAGTAAGCTCCTCGCAAGGATTTGCCGCGTCGAACTCTATTATGGTACAGATGCCAAAGCGCTCAACGTCAAGCGTATATTCTGTTCCAGCTGGGAGAAAGAGCGCGTTGTCGGCATCAACGGTATATTCCTTTGAGGCGACCCTATACACAGATATTCCCGCCTGTCTTATGATAAGCGCCGAGTGCCTGAGCGTTGCCTTTGCCGTTGTGTGCTTTTTGAGTTTGAATGAATATATATCGTTTATCTTTGATATTATAAGACTTGATATCTCAAACTTTTTCATAAAAAATCCCCTTATGATGAAAAATACAAAAATGACCGCCGTCATTACTTTATAATTTTATCAAAAAAGTCGAAAAATGTCAATAGTATTTAGCTTTTATAGAAAAATTTCAGCCTTCTGTATAAGAGGCGGAAAATTACAAAAACTATTCTCACTACGTATCATAGAGGTATCAAAATGAACATTGATAAAGAAGAATACAAAAAATACGCCGCGCGTCACGCAAAAAAATCTCCGCTTTTTAAGGATTGCCTTAAGGCTTTCATTTTCGGCGGAGCTATATGCGCGCTCGGGCAGGGATTTATGGATATTTACTCAAAGCTCCTCGGTCTCGACGAGGAGAGCGCGGGTACGCTGACCTCGGTGACGCTGATATTCATAGCAGTGACTCTGACCGCGTTTTGCGTATTCGACAAGATAGCAAAACACGCGGGGGCGGGCACACTCGTTCCGATAACCGGCTTTGCCAACTCGGTCGTCTCCCCCGCCATCGACAGCAAGTCCGAGGGATTTATACTCGGTATCGGCGCAAAGATATTCACCGTCGCAGGCCCTGTGCTCCTTTACGGAACGCTGGCGGGGGCGGTTTACGGTGTGATATACTGGCTATTTACACTATTTTCATAACGACTGTCCTTCCCTTTATCGTCACACTTGCCCTCTGCATCACATCAAAAAACTCGGTATCGCGCAATATTACCTTGAGAGTCTCTATCCTTTCAAGGCAAAGCTCTGCCACGCACTCGGTGTCAGAGGCGGAGTAACACACGAGGACAGCGACCTCGCAGGGCGCTGCAAAGGACGAGAGATATATGGCATAATCCTCAAGGAGCAAAAAGGCTGCCTCTCCGTCCTCGCCGTAAAGGCTTTTTATCACGCTCGCGTCAAGATATCCCGCGCTTCCCTCCTCCGCGCCTCGCAAATAGGTCTCGCCCGACGGCAATTCAGAGTCGGCGCAGATGCGATACAGAATATCCTCCGCGCTCTCTCGCTCTCCGCAGGAGCTAACACACAGAATAAGCGCCAAACAAATAAATATCAGAACCGCGTTTTTCATCTATTCCCCTCCCGAAGATATCTATTAGATGTTATGCGGCGCAATTCGAAAATATTTTACACACAGAGCGAGAATGGCTCGGTGTATATTTTTAAATGTCAAAAAAATATACGCTTAAAATCTTCGCGCCGAAATTTGTATATTTTATTAGGCAAAAATATTTGTACATTTTAGATAAATTCGCCGTATTTTTCAAAAAAAGAGATAATTTTATACAAAAAAGACATAATTTTATACACACACAGAGCCAACTTAATGTATAATATAATCGCACGATTTTGAAAAAATATTAAACGCGGAGCGAATTATATACAATGTCAAACAAAAATACGGGATACAAAATACAAAAATCCATCAATATAACCTCGATACAGTCTATCTGCTATTTCGATTTTGATGATACCTTTGTGGACAAGCTCGATTTTCACGAGGATTGGGAGATGGTCTATATCGACAGAGGCGAGTGCAACGCTATCGCCGAGTCCGAAACGATACTTCTAAGACAGGGCGAGATGTATTTTCACAAGCCGTTCGAGCGTCACATGCTCCGACTTGACCGCGGAATGAACGCAAACGTTTTTATAATCACATTCAGGTGCACATCGACGGCTATGCGCTTTTTTGAGGACAGAAAGATCCGTGTTGATATGGGCACGAAGCAGCACATATCGGCAATAATCCACGAATCCTCAAACACCTTTTATCTCCCCTTCAACAGCCCCGAAAGGACGGGACTTAAGGTAAAATCCGAGAGCGACAAGGTTCTTTGGGCGGGAGATCAGACCGTACTTATGAGACTTGAGCTTATGCTTATCGAAATAATCAGGGCGGACGGCTCGTTCACCGACAGGCAAAGACCCTTCCTTAAAAAAGAGATACTCAACGACGAGCTTTGCATAAAGGTGGTCGAATATATGGAAATGCACCTCAACGAAAAGCTGAGTATGGATGAAATAAGCAAGGCGCTTTCATTCAGCAAGTCGTATATCTCCAAGCGCTTTACAAACACCTGCGGCTGCTCGATCGTCGATTATTTCAACATAATGAAGGTCGAAGAGGCAAAAAGGCTGATAAGAGAGACGAACAGGAATTTCTTCGAGATATCCGATATGCTTATGTTCTCCAATTCGCATTACTTCTCAACGCTTTTCAAAAAGCATACGGGAATGACACCCACACAGTATAAAAAGTCTTGTATGAAAAAATAATATCCAATAAAAATCGGCAGGGATATTGTATCCCTGCCGATTTTGTGTTATAATTATATGTAATTAATAGCAAAGGAGCAACATCTATGAAAGCGAACGAAAAATTTACAGCCCTTAATTGCAAAAATACAGATCCAAGAACAAGAAGATATCTTTATCCAAAAAGAATTGTATATACTCAGGGTGAGGTAAGCGGAGAGGAAAATCTGCTTCTCGAACGCTCAAATCAGATAACCTTTTCAAGCGTGGGTCTCTGCCGACTTGTAAACAAGAAGGGCGCGCCGCACGCCGCAGTGCTTATAGATTTTGGAATTGAATTCCCCGGAAGCCTGCGCATTCTGGCTCGTGACGTTATTCCGAAGAACGGCAGAGCCGATCTGCGTGTCCGTCTTGGCGAGAGCGTCAGCGAGGCTATGACGCCTATAAACATAAAAAATACCACAAACGACCACGCTAACAGAGATCAGGTAATAAATATAGGCAGATATTCGGCTAACGAAACTAACGAGAGCGGATACAGATTCGCGTACGTTGAGCTTCTCGGTGACGATTGCGAGGTCTCTTTCAAATCGCTTCAGGGCGTTTGCTCTTACAGAGATGTAGACTATATCGGAAGCTTTGAGTGCAGCGATGAGAGACTGGGCAAGATCTGGGACGTTGCCGCGTATACCGTTCATATGTGTATGCAGGAGCATCTGTGGGACGGCATCAAGCGAGACAGACTTGTGTGGATAGGCGATATACATCCCGAGGTAAAGACCATTCTTTCGGTCTTTGGCAATCAGAGTGTTATTGCGGATTCGCTTGACCTTATGCGCGACGACACGCCCGACAATGAATGGATGAACAAGATCGCGCCTTACTCTATGTGGTGGGTGATAATTCATCACGAGCTTTTTGTCGCTACGGGAGATATTGAATATCTTGAGGAGCAGAGAAAGTATCTCAGAAGCCTTATGACAAAGATTGCCGGCTTTGTGGGCGAGGACGGCGCTGAAAGAATACCCGAGAGAAGACTTCTCGACTGGCCCAACGAGGCAAACGAGCAGGGCAAGCACGCAGGTCTTCACGGACTTCTCAAAATTACGCTTGACGCAGGCGCAGCGCTTCTTCGCGCTCTTGGCGAGGACGAGACCGCAAAGCTTTGCGAGGAACAGGCAGAAAAAATGTACGCCTACGTTCCCGACTGCAACGGCTCGAAGCAGGCGGCGGCGTTGCTCGTGCTTTCCGGAATTGCAGACGCTAAGAAGATAAATGACGAGCTTATATCTGTGGGCGGAGCGCACGGATATTCAACCTTCTTCGGATACTATCTGCTCAAGGCAAAAGCTCTTGCGGGCGACTACGACGGCGCGCTTGACGATATAAAGAGCTATTGGGGCGCGATGCTTGATATGGGTGCTACGACCTTCTGGGAGGATTTTGACCTCGACTGGACTATCGGCGCGGCTCGCATAGACGAGATAGTCGGAGAGGGCAAAAAGGATATTCACGGAGACTACGGGGCTTACTGCTATGAGAATTTCCGCCACTCTCTTTGCCACGGCTGGTCGTCGGGTCCCTGCGCATACCTTACGAATTACGTGCTCGGAATAAGAGCAATATCCGCCGACACCTATGAAATTAAGCCCGAGCTTTCATATCTTGATTGGGCAAAGGGATGCTATCCCACCCCCTATGGCGTGATAGAGGTCAGCGCAAAACGAGACGGCGACAAGACTATCGTCGATATCAAAGCGCCCAAGGAAATTAAAATTATTAGATAACAGAGAATTTTTCAAGTTTTTCAAGGGAAACCTTTTAAGGAAAGGTTTCCCTTGAACCCTTCCAAACCTTTTTGAAAAATTTATACACTGAAATCGACAGTTTACTGTTGCGCTCTCCTCATACGGAGAGCGCATTTTATATAAGCAAAATTTCGCGGTGGTGGGGTTTTTTTGTCACTTTCTGTATTTTCAGAAAGTAACCAAAGAAAAACAAGAGAGGAGAGAGCACAAAAAGCTCTCTCCTCTCTTGACACACCTCTCACATCAACACGGAAGGCTATTACTACGTTCGCCCCGAAAATTTTGCCTAAATCGTTTCTGCGATAAACCGCTTGTTTTGCTGTTGTGGTGATATTGCGAAAAGCAATTAATTTATAATAAAAATGCAACACGGCGGTAGGGTACGAGTGTTTATAGAAGATTTCACCATCGTGTGATAAACAGAAACTTAAAATATGCGACACCCGAAGCCCCGTGGCAGGCACCGCCTGCGGTCCGCCGTGTTGCTACATTAGAGAAAAAATATCCTATTTAGCAATACAAACATAGAACAATCCAATGTTTGATGTTTTTAGCTGTAAGCTGAAATGGCGGTGTTTAGCCGCCAAA
>JAZSBF010000053.1:0-53170 GCA_045602205.1 Eubacteriales bacterium | reverse complement strand
CCTAAAATCCGATTATTCAGTTTGTGTGACAAACTTATTATAACACGGTTTTAGGGATTTTTCAATATATTTTCGATAATATTCTAAAAGTCTGTTTCGATAATATTCTAAAAGTCTGTCATTTTTGCCACTTAATTCATCTATTTTGTTTTGAGTAATGCTAAGCGCAGTGCGTATGACGTTATAAAGGTATTGCTCGTCAGGTGTTTTTCGCATAACACGATTTAAATTTGACATTATGCTGACCAAGACTAATTTAACTTGATAGTAATCTCTTAATGTATATTGCATATAAAAAGCTTCCTTTCGGTTGGTAATACACATTATACCTAAGAAAAGCGGAAAGTCAGGAGGTTTGGGAAAATTATTTATTGTTTTTGGCTTTTAAGTTCTCTTTAGCCGTAGTAATGGATTTCACAAGCAAAAATCTTATAGTGGAGCATTTGCGGTCAAGCGATTTGTATCTCTGCTCATCAATATACTCACTTTTCCATAGCATTTCAAGCCACTTGCTTGTTTCGTTGGTTTCTTTAAGTGATATTTCAAGCTTTGCAATAAAGTCGGCGTGACCGTGAGCGTATTTGCTTTCGGCAATGTTGGCACAAATACTCGTTGCGCTTCTGCCTATTTGATTGGATATGACGTTTTCGCGTTTTGCTCGCAACTCTTTTGTCAGTTGCAAAATATCAACTGATAATTCCATTGAAATATTACCGAGCTTATCCTCTCTCACAATACCACCGCCTTTCTTGAAACAATTATATCATACTTTCGATTAAAAATCAACAACATTTCAGCGCACCGAGCGAACGGCTCAATTCCGTTTGCGCGAAGCGCAACTTCATTGGGCGCAAGCCCACAACATTTGCCGAAGGCAACTTCATTTGAGGCAACGCCTCAACATCGTTCATTTGTGCCGTGGGCGGCAATGATGTTCTCGCTTCGCTCGAAATGATGTTGCGTGTACCACGCAAATGATGTTGTGCCTAACTGCACAAATGAAAAAATCCAACTCGTAAGAGTTGGATTTTTTGGTTGCGGAGGTGGGATTTGAACCTCACGACCTCCGGGTTATGAGCCCGCCGAGCTACCAAGCTGCTCTACTCCGCGATATTGATTTTTTACCGATACCGTTTGGTGCCGGTGACCGGGGTCGAACCGGTACGATACTTTCGTATCACGGGATTTTAAGTCCCGGGCGTCTGCCTGTTCCGCCACACCGGCGAATGCCGAGATATTATCTCTGTCAGCCATAACATTATATCACAAACATACCTATATGTCAACCCTTTTTTGAAAATATTTTATTTTATTCTTTTTTTCGCTTCTCTTGCTTCAATTGTATGTTAAGTATTCTCCTTATATTACCGTTTTATACTTTTTTTGTCGCTAAAAAATATGTTATAATAATATATATTTCGGTTGACAAAAGAACCCTTGAAATGTTATAATAAATCTGTATATGCATAGATGAAAAAACGCTCTTTTTCTTTCTCGATTTTTGTGTGGAGGATAACGCATTGAATAATACATCTTCTTCTAATAGTTTTAAAAAAGCTGTTGCCGCAAATATAAAAAAAATCCTTCGCTATCTCAAGATAACGGCTTCTGTTACCGCCGCTCTTATGGTGGCTCTTATCGTTGCGCTCATTATCGATATAACGGCAATGAGCATAAGCTACACGCTTGAGGCGGGTGAGGAGCTTCCAAGTGCGTCCAAGCTCTCGGGGCGCTCGGGCGCGGTATATGATTTTGGAGACAACGGCGAGGTGTTCAACGTCCCCGGCGAATACAAGATATACATAATCCACGGCTCGAGACGCATTACCGTAAAGCTTACTGTCGAGGACACAAAAGCCCCCGTGGCGGAGATTTTGGCGCTCAAGGTAAATCAGAACGGACAACCTTTCCCCGAGGCGATAGACTTTTTCCAAAATATTGTTGACGCTTCCGAGGTCGAGGCTAAGTTCAAAAACGAGGTGAACCCCACCGAGCTTGACAAGCCCTACGCGGTCTCTATCGAGCTTTCGGATATACACGGAAACAAAAGGACTTATGAGACTACTATAACTAAAATAATTGACAGTGAAGCTCCCAAGATAACGCTTCCCAGAACTATTGCGGGATATCTTGGCGAGGGTATTGCCTATCGCAAGGATATCGTTGTTACCGACAACTGCTTTGGCGAAATTGATATCGTTGTTGACGACAGCGCTGTTGACACGAGCAAGGCGGGAAGCTACAAAGTAAAATATACCGCCACCGACAAGGCAGGGAACGTAGCTACTGCTGAGACGGTTTTGGTCATAAACGAGCATAAATACACGTATGAGCAGCTTATGAATGACAAGATAAAGCCCTTAGCGGCAAGTCTTGGACTCAAACCTTCGCTTTCAAAGGAAGCGCAGTGCAAGATAATCTACAATTACGTAAATTCTCCCACGAAAAAGGCTGAAGAGCCTAAAAACATAGATTTTAAAGACGAGTCGCACACGAGTCATTCGGATTGGATAACCGAGGCGTATCTCACGCTTGAGGCGGGAAGCGGAGACTGTTTCTCCTATTTTGCCGTTTCAAAGGCGTTATTTGAATATCTTGGCATAGAAAATTTGGATATACAGCGCTCTCCAAATGTAAAAACTCAGTCGGGAACGCATTTCTGGAATATGGTAAATATCGGGGACGCAAAGAATCCGAGGTGGTATTATTACGATGCAACGAGACTTAAAAAGTCTCACAAGAGCGGAAATGCATGCCTCTTCACAGAGGAACAGCTTGAGGACTATAATACGAACGTTAATAGCGGATTTTTGACCTTTGATCATGAGGGATATCCTGCTACGGATACTACGGTGATAAACAATAATTATACGTGGTGACAGAATGAAAAATATACTTGAGTATCTTGAAAACAGCGCGGGGCGTGTGCCTGAGAAGTGCGCCTTTTCAAACGGAAAAGAGGATATGAGCTTTGGCGAACTCTATTCGGCATCAAGGTCTATTGGAAGCTATCTTTTAAATAATGGCTTTCGCCGTGAGGCTGTGGTCGTCTTTATGGACAAGCATCCGAGGGTAATGGCTGCCTTTTTCGGAGCTATATACGCGGGCTGCTTTTACGTCTGCGTTGATGCCGCTATGCCAACCGAGAGAATAAAGACTATACTTGATAATCTTTCGGCAAGGGTTATGATTTCAGACGATAAAAACTACAAAAAGGCGTCGGAGCTTGGCGTCGGTACGCTTTTACGCTATTCCGATATCGACAAGACCGATGTGGACGAAGCATCTCTTGCGAATATGCGCCTCAGACAGATAGACACCGACCCGATATATATAGTTTTTACCTCGGGCTCTACGGGAATTCCAAAGGGAGTCGTGGCGTGCCACCGCTCTGTGATAGACTACACCGAGGCGATCTCGGCAGCGCTTGGATTTTCTGAGGACTCGGTTTTCGGAGATCAGCCGCCGCTCTATTTCGACGCGCCGCTTAAGGACATAATGCCCACGCTCAAATTCGGGGCTACGACCTACTTTATTCCCAAATCGCTCTTTATGTTCCCTGTAAAGCTTGTGGAATATCTCAACACCTACAAGATAAATACTATATGCTGGGTGGCGTCAGCGCTTGTGCAGATATCGACTCTCGGTGCTTTTGACGTTTGCCGTCCCGAGCATCTTACCACTGTGGCGTTTGGAAGCGAGGTCTTTCCGAGAAAGGATTATAACCTTTGGCGAAAGAATCTTCCAAACACGAGATTTTTCAACCTTTACGGACCTACCGAGGCTACGGGAATGTCTTGCTATTGGTTGGCGGACAGGGAGCTCTCGGAAGACGAGCCTATCCCGATAGGCAGACCCTTTGACAACACCGATATTATGCTTATTGACGACGAGGGCAGGGAGTCCTCGGAGGGCGAGATATGCATAAGAGGAACTTGTCTTACGATGGGATATTATAAAAATCCCGAAAAGACGTCTGAAGTCTTTGTGCAGAATCCGCTTAACGCGGCTTATGGCGAGCTTATATACCGCACGGGAGATATCGGGCGTATAAATGAGTACGGAGAGATAGTATTCGTTACCCGCCGCGACTCGCAAATAAAGCATATGGGACACCGCATAGAGCTTGGCGATATAGAAACCACGGCGCTCAAAAATCCTTCTGTAAGGATAAGCTGTTGTACCTATGACAAGGAGAGAAAGCGTATAGCTCTCTTTTATGTGGGCGAATGTGAGCCGTCGGAGCTTACGAGGTATCTTGTGGGCGCTCTGCCAAGATATATGATACCCGCCGTTTGCGAAAAGCTTGAGAGTATGCCGCTTACCGATAACGGCAAGATAAATCGCCGCTCTCTTCGCGAATTGGCTGAAAAAATTGATTGAAATTATTGAATTAGGAGATAAATATGGAAAAGCTTTTGGAAATACTCAGCGAACTTCACGATGACGTTGACTTTAGCGTCGAGGAGGCGCTTGTTGACGACGGTATTCTTGATTCGCTTGATATAGTATCGCTCGTTACCGAAATAGATTCGGCGTTTGACGTCAGAATTCCGCCCGAGGAGATAATTCCCGAAAACTTCAATTCGGCAAAGGCTCTTTGGGAGCTTATAGAAAGACTGGACGACTGAGCTGAGCGAATTAAAGTAAAAAATAATCAGATGTCAGAGGTATAAATGCTTTTTACGTCGTATGAATTTTTGTTTTTTTTGGCGGCGGTATTTCTCCTATATTACCTGCTTCCAAAAAAATGCCAATGGATAGTTCTGCTTACCGCGAGCTATGCTTTTTACGCGCTTGCGGGAATAGAATATCTTGCATTTATCGCGTTTACCACGGTATCCTCGTTCATAGCGACGCGTCTTATGGGGCGTGTTACAAAGAGAGAGAGGGACTACCTTGCGGAACGCGGAGACACGCTTGACAAGGACGCTAAAAAAGCGTATAAGTCCAAGTGCAAAAAACGCAGATTTTGGGTGCTTTGCGGCGCGCTTGCGCTGAATTTCGGCGTGCTTGCCGTTCTCAAATATACTGCTTTCGCGGTGGTGAATATCAATTCCTTCTTACATAGCTTCGGGGTGGAGAATACGTTTTCGATACCGTCGCTGATACTCCCGCTTGGAATATCCTTCTATACCTTTCAGACGATGGGATATCTTATCGACGTATATCGCGCAAAGGCAGAGGCAGAGAAGAACATTTTCAGACTCGCGCTGTTCGTCTCCTTCTTCCCACAGCTCATACAAGGACCGATATCGCGCTTTGGCGACCTCGCTCCTCAGCTTACCGCACACCACAGGTTTGAGGGAAAAAATCTTACATACGGACTCCAGAGGATACTTTGGGGATATTTCAAGAAGCTGGTTATAGCCGACAGAGTGCTTATCGCGATAAACACTATGGTCGAATCCCCCGAGGATTTTAGGGGATTCTACGTATTTTTGCTTATAATTCTCTATTCGATACAGATATACGCCGATTTTACGGGCGGAATAGACATTACGATAGGAATTGCGGAGGTCTTGGGAATAAAGCTTACCGAGAACTTCAAAAGACCGTTTTCCTCAAAGTCCACAAAGGAATATTGGAACCGTTGGCACATCACGATGGGCTCGTGGTTTACCGATTATGTTTTCTATCCCTTATCGGTCAGCCGACCGATGCTTTGGGTATCGAAGAAGAGCCGCAAGTGGTTTGGAAAAAATATCGGAAAGAGGATACCTGTTTATCTTGCTACTGTCGTCACGTGGTTCTTGACGGGCGTATGGCACGGAGCAGGTTGGAATTTTATAGTTTGGGGACTTCTCAACTGCCTTGTGATACTTGTATCTCAAGAGCTTGAGCCGCTTTATTCGAGATTTGCGAAAAAAGCTCCAAAGCTTCACGCTTCTCGCGGATATTCGGCGTTTATGTCGGTAAGGACCTTCTTGCTTATGGGACTTATCCGTTCGCTTGACTGTTACCGTGACGTTCCTCTCACGTTCAGAATGTGGGGAAGTATGTTTACGACCTTCAATTTTGGAGAGGTATTTGGCACAGGTTTCTCGGCGCTTGGACTCTCTATTGTTGATTACGTTATTATCGGCTGCGGCTGTATCGTCGTTTATGCCGTTACAAGAGCGGGCAGAGAGGTCAGCGTGAGGGACAGGATATACGACAGACCGATACTTTCTTGGTGTCTTGTCGGCGCTTTGCTCGTGGCAACGCTGATGTTCGGCGCATACAGCGTGGGATATGACGCGAGCCAGTTCATTTATAATCAATTCTGATGGGGGCGCGTATGAAAAAAAGAATAATTATTTCTGTGGCGGCGCTCCTTATCATAACACTCCTGCTCTCGCTCTTGCAGTTGCTTGTGATACCGAAATATACCGACAATAAAGAGGGGGCGCTCGTATCCGAATATTATGGCGAGGCTTTCGGTCACGACCTCATATTCGTGGGGGATTGTGAGGTGTATGAGAGCTTTATTCCCGCTGTCCTTTGGGAAAAATACGGAATAAGCTCTTACGTAAGAGGAAGCGCTCAGCAGCTTGTTTGGCAGTCCTATTATCTTCTTGAGGACACCCTCAGATATGAGACTCCGAAGGCGGTGGTCTTTAACGTTATGGCGCTCAAATACGGAGAGCCGCAACGCGAGGCGTACAACCGAATGACTGTCGACGGTATGAAGTGGTCGTCCTCAAAGATAGGCGCGATAAAGGCTTCAATGACCGAGGATGAGAGCTTTATTGAGTACGTTTTCCCACTCTTGCGCTTTCATTCCCGAATAACCGAGCTTACCTCTGACGATTTCAAATACGCCTTTACTTCGCCCAAAGTCTCACACAGCGGATATCTTATGCAAAAGGGTGTAGTTCCGCAGACCGATTTTTCGGAGGGCAGGGCAGAGCTTGACTATGAGATATCCGAGAACGCGTGGAAGTATCTCGATATGATGCGTGAGCTTTGCGACAAGAGGGGAATTGAACTTATACTTGTTAAAGCGCCTACGAACTCGTGGATGTATTGGTGGCACGACGAGTGGGAGAAGCAGGTGGTTGATTACGCCGACAAATATGAGCTTGATTATTACAATTTTATTCCGCTTGCCGATGATATAGGGCTTGATTGGAATACCGATACTTATGATGCGGGAGCGCATCTCAACGTTTACGGCGCTGAAAAGCTGACCGAGTATTTTGGCGGGATACTTGCCGATAAGCACTCTATCCCCGACAGGCGCGCGGATAGTGAGGCGGCTGACGTTTGGGGCAAGCGCCTTGAAGAATATCATATTGAACGTAATAAATAACGGAGGAAGGATATATGAAAAAATTTTTAGCGTTGTTACTTTGCATACTTATGGCTTTTTGTGTGGTTGCTTGTGACAAAAAGAAGGACAAGAATAGCTCTGACGACGAAGAGGGTGGAAATTCAAACAAACCGCAGCAGACTGTCAGCTTTTCGGTTTCCTATAATTCGACAAAAATAGCGCTTGGAGCTGACGCTAAATCGATCATCGCCACTCTCGGCGAGCCTGCGTCAAAGCAGGAGGCGGGAAGCTGCGCGGGTCAGGGAACACTGACTAAATATAAGTATCCCTCGCTTGAGATATACGTTCTCACAAACGGAAACGTACAGACGATAGACCAGATAACACTTCTCGATGATGGAGTTAAGACCCCCGAGGGAATTAAGATAGGTTCTTCGGCTGATGACGTCACCAAGGCGTGCGGAAAAGCTACGAAGCAGACCGAGACCTATATGACTTACAGCTCGGGAAAGAAGACACTTCAATTTCAACTCAGAGACGGCTCTGTTGTTGGGATAGATTACAGAATGACAACAACCTAAAAGATAAAAAACTCAGCCCTCGTTCATTGAACGAGGGCTGATATTTTATTCAATAGATATCTTAATATCTCCCGTGTCTGTGGTTATTTCGCATCTTCCGCCCGTGAGCGATTTCGGAACGTCTACTTTTCCCGTATCGGTGGTGGCGAAGAATATCTTGTCGGAGAGCAGAGATCCCGTCACGTCCCCTGTGTCGGTTTTGACGAAGATCTCGGATGCGTCACAACGCTCAAAGCTCACGGCTCCTGTGTCGGTTTTTATATTAAAGCTGCTTTCTGCTACAACACCGGATAGGGTTATATCGCTTGTAGTTCCGTTGGATGTGAGATTTTTACAGGTGACGTCGTTTAATTTTATGTCGCCTGTTGTAGTGCGGAGGTTGATGTCATTTTTGACACTTACAGAGGAAAGCTTGATTTTTCCCGTGCTGACCGAAAGCTCGAGAGAGTCAGCTGATATAGCTTCAAGACGGATATCTCCCGTGCTTCGCTTGATGTTTATTTTACCCGAAGCGGATGAGGAGCAGTATGCGTCTCCCGTGCTTCCAATGATCTCGATAGATTCAAACGAAAATCCCTTCTGAATCTTGATGTCTCCCGTGGTTGCTTTTACGGACAGAACGCCGTATTCCTGCTCGGGAATATATATTTCTATTGATGAGGCACCGCTGAACAGCGTGATATACTGATACCATTTTCTTGTGTCTACAAGCTCGATAGTGAGTGTGCCGTCCTTTACTGTAACCGAGTGGTTAAGGTTTTGATATTCATTGCACACTATCGACGCCTTTTCCGCATCCGTAGGAATAAAAGTGACGTCAGCGGTGTCTGTCACGACCGAAATGTTTTTATAACTCTCACTTATTTCGTAAGTGTTCCTCTCTTGCTTTAAGGTTGAAAAATTTCTGAGATCCCATTTTAACACAGTCATTACCCCCGCAAAAATAGTAGCTCCGATAATTACAAGAGAAGCCGCTATAATAAGCCATATTTTCATAAATTTACTCATTATGCCTCCTCCTTTCTTCTAAAACAGTTTTTGAGCCCCAAAATAAACTTTTTCAAAAGCCAAACTGTGCCCTTTGTGGCATATATACATCCGTAGAACAGAAACATCGAAAGTCCCGCGCACACGATTCCCAAGCCGAGCAGCGCAAGTCCTATAAGAACGTTATTTCCAATCGAGAAGATAACAAGACCGCCGATGCCGCCGAGAAAACATATCGCAAGCGCAAGGTCGACAGCCCACAAGGAAACGACGACTGCCCATATAGAAGCATATACCGAAATTATCACCGCAAACGCGGCGATCAAAAGAACGAGCCATAGCGGAGAGCCGACCGAGATCAGCACGATCTCCCACGCGCGAAGCTTTCTTCTTGTTTTTACTTTGTTTTTAACTATCTTTGTCAGAGGGATATCCGCGATTATCTGGTCAGCGATATCGTCTATATTTCCGATATCCGCAACCGCCTCCTCCTCGGAAAGTCCTTCTTCTATTCTGTCTTCTATCATTTCGCTGTAAAAGTTCAGGCGTTCCTCGATCTCGTTTTCAGGCATACCCGAGAGCTTTTCGTGCAGTGATAAAATAAATTTTAGTTTATTCATTATTATCCTCCTTGGTCACAAATCTGTATATAGAAAGAATTTCGCTCCATTCTTCTTTAAAATCATCAATGCGCTTTCGTCCCTCGTCTGTGATCCTGTAATATTTACGAAGTCTGCCGCCGTGCTCTGCCGATCTGACCGTCAGCATGCTTGCGCTCTCCAAGCGTTTTAAGATAGTGTAGAGTGTTGATTCGGATAATTCGATATACGGCTTCATATCCTTAATGATTTTATAGCCGTATGAATCTCCGTCCTTTATGGCTGCTAATACACACACGTCGAGCAACCCGCGTTTAAGTTGAACGTCCATACAATACTCCTCCTTACGCAATACATCATATCACGAAGTATTGATTTTGTCAATAGTTTTTTGAAGAATTTTCAAAAAAGTTCAGGGCTGACTCGAAAAATTTCGAGTCAGCCTCTGAGCTTATATTTAGTTGAAAATAAGATTATAGAACCTCGTTAAGCGCGTCAACGTCGGCTTCGGCGGTTGCCCAGCTTGTCGCAAATCTGACGACACAGTGTGATTTGTCTATCCTCTCCCAAAAGCTGAACGCTACCTTTTTTGAAAGCTCCTCTATCTGCTTATCATCAAGCACTATAAATATCTGATTTGTTGAAGTCTCTATGTAAAATTCATATCCCTTCCGCGCAAAAATATCTCGCATTTTTTGCGCCATATCGATGGCGTGGCGGCTTATTTTGAAATAAAGACCATCTGTAAAGAGGGTATCAAACTGCACTCCGAGCACAAATCCCTTTGCAAGCAGAGCGCCGTGCTGTTTTACGAGAGTCATAAATTGCTTTGGCGCGTTGTTCTTTGTAAACACCACCGCCTCACCGCAAAGCGCGCCAACCTTTGTTCCGCCGATATAAAATATGTCGCAGAGGGCGGCAATGTCGGCAAGCGTCATATCTGAGGTATAGCTCATAAGTCCGTAGCCGAGGCGAGCTCCGTCAAGGTACAGCGGAAGCTCGTATTTGTGGCATATCTCGGATATCTTTTGAAGCTCGTCCTTTGTGTAAAGCGTTCCGTATTCGGTGGGGTGTGATACGTAGACCATTCCGGGAAAGACCATATGGTCGCGATTTTCGTCTGAGAAAAACAGCTCGAGATATTTTTCGAGCGCGTCGGGCAGTATCTTTCCCTCCTTTTGGGGAAGGGTGAGTATCTTGTGAGCGGTCTCAATAGCTCCCGCCTCGTGAGTGGCGATATGTCCGCTTTCTGCCGCTATAACACCCTCGTATGCGCGCAAGGCCGTGCTTATGACAGTCTTGTTGGTTTGTGTGCCGCCTACGAGAAAAATGACATTTGCATCGGGACAACCGCACGCCTCTTTTATTTTTTGACGCGCGCTCTCGCAATAAGCGTCGCTTCCGTAACCCGAAAGATGCTCGGTATTGACCTCTATCAGACGGCGGAATATTTCGGGATGCGCTCCCTCGGTATAGTCACTTTCAAAATACAGCATATTTTGCTCCTTGATTTAGTTATCCCAATCGAATTTTTGGTCGGATTTGAGCTCAAGAAATGACCAGTCAAGTCTTATGGGGAGAAATTTTGTCTTGACAGAGCCTTCATCTGACGCAAACTCGAATAACATATTGTTGTTTTCCGCGAAGGTAGCAAGAGCTTCTACTATTGGAGAGGTCATACGGTAAAGCTTCTGTTTTGTGTCAAAGGATATCTCTGCCGCTATCCCTCCGTTGTGGCTTGAAAGCACGATGACGGCAGAGTTTGCGCGCGATTCTTTTTTGCAGAGCATCAGTATTCCCAAGATATAAGCCACGAAGGCTTGTTCGTCGAATCTATCGTCGCAAATAAGCTCATCCGTGTGTGAGAGAGTTAGCGAGCAAGTTACAATATTCGCCATAGCTTTTATTGAATCATATAGTTTTTCAACACAGCTCTCACCTCTGCAAACAAAGCGAAAATGCGCTATATTAAATGCCGCGTTTATATTATTCAACATAATTTTAAAATCCTCGACAAGCTTTACATCGCGCTGGGGAATATAGCGCTTCAGCGCATTTTCGCTGTATATAAGATGCGAGGCGTCCTCGTTCCTTGAAAGAAGCGGGATAAGCCGCCCCTTTTTCTCGGCATCGAGGAAGACGGCAACAAAGTTAGAGGTAGAAGCGAAGATATCCATAAATATCACCGCGCTTCCAATATGAGTTTTGAGGAGAAGCGGAGCGGTCTCGTAGCTTCTGAGATGCTCAAAGAATACCCCAACAGATTCAAGCGGCAATATCGTTCTGAAGTCGTCGCCTATCATAAGTCGGTTAACTCTGTCTTTTCTCTGTATTACAGTAGGTGCTTTAGGACCTATATGCACCATATAAATACCGTATTTTACGTCATTTTCTGCCGATGTATCGGGCGAATAATCTATCCTGTTTTCGTATGCGGTCAAATAACTCATATAGCTTCCTTACGTTTTTATTATATTCCGGGAACTTCTGCCGACGAGAGCTTTATAAGAAGATTTATGTTGTCGGGCTGTATCTTTGCTTCGTTAGCCGCCCTGTTTCTGTGTATCTCGCCGCACTTGTTGCATTTATATACGATGACGTAGCCTTTTTTTGAGCTTATCTCGACCTTTACAGGCACAAGATCTCCGCGGCACTCATTCGCTCTGTCGCCCGGATTTACGTCGATATGTATCGACCAGAGGCAAAAAGGACAGTGGTCTCGCGAGGTATATCCCAAGGGTTTTACCTCACGCCCGCAGTGCGCGCAGATAAATCCGTCGTCGTTTTTGGTAAATCTTTTCTGTTCCATATCAACTCCGTGTATGCTCTGCAAGCTCGCAGATGAAGTGCTCAAATGCGACTCCGTCGCGCTCGGGCGTGTCAAAGCGAGCCGAATATTCCATTACCTTGCATATATAGTCTGAGGCGAATTTCACAGCGTCTCCTATATCGTCGCCCGAAAGTATGCAGCCAAGCAGGACCGAGGCAAAGAGGTCGCCTGTTCCGGGGTAAGACTTCCTTATGCGTTCTACGCTGTAAATATAACCGTCCGAGAAGGTATCCTTTGTGTGTCCGTAAGTTCCGAATTTTGAGAGGCTGTGGGGAATACCCGTTATGAATATATCGGAGCTTGAAAGTTTTTCGAGCTTACGTCTGAGTCTGTTTGCAAGCTCAAAGACCTCACTCTCTGTCATCGACTCGGTGTCGGTATATTCCTCACCGCACAAAAAACAAGCTTCTGTGAGATTTGGCGTTATGATATCCGCCCTTGAGCAAAGCTCCTTCATTCTGTTTTTGAGCTTTTCGGTATAGGTCGAATATAGTTTTCCGTCGTCCCCCATTACAGGGTCAACGAAAATGAGGGTGTTTTCGTCAGAAAATCTGTCTATAAAATCAAGGACAATATCTATCTGCTCCTCACTGCCGAGGAATCCGCTGTAAATGGCGTCAAATTTGAGCCCGAGTCTATCAAAATGGTCGGATATATCGGTCATATCACCCGTAAGATCCTTGAAGTAGAGATCGTCAAAGCCGCCCGTATGCGTCGAGAGCAGAGCTGTGGGGACGGGAATTACCTGAAATCCCATAGCCGAGAGAGCGGGCATCACCACGGTGAGCGCGCAACGGCCAAAGCAAGAGAGGTCGTGTATGGCGGCTATTCTTTTCATAGGTTTTTTTGTGTTGTTTGTTGAAATATCCATATCAGTCCTTTGCCTTCCAAGCCATTACGCTTTTTTTCTCAGCCGAAGAAAGAGGCATGTCCTCTATATCGGTCACGTAATCGTAAAGACAGAGCGTTCCGTAAGCCTTCTCGCTAAGATCCATATCCTCTACGTAATATATGTCTGCGTATACCGCAAGCAAAACTCCTGAATCGAGAAGCTCTTTAAGGTCCTCTCCGCATTTATCGAGGTCAAAAACGAACTTTCTGTAATTGTAAAGATTCTTTTTCTCGGATCTTACAAGCTCCGAGGAGCATCTGAAGGTTCTTGTGGCTTCTTCCGAGATGATAGCGTTATCATCCTTGTTGTCGGGAGTGATGTCTACTGAGAAAAAGAGATTGACGTCGAAAAGATCTTCATCTCGCGAGGGGACAGTGGAAAGCTCTTTATCCTCAACAAGATACTTTATGGTGCTGTTGTTGTATCTGAGAACGACCTGTATCTGATTTGCCTCGGGAATAAAGGCGGTATGTGTGACCGAGAAATATCCCGCGTTGTTTTCGGCTCTCGTTGTGGAATTCTGCTCCTGAGAGAAAATATAGAGCTTCTCGTCGTTAGAGTACGCGTCGTATACGGCATCGTTGACCGATATATTCGTTAGCGATTTTGGGGTATTTGATGAAAAAATACGCCAAAACAACAGTCCGCATACCGAGGCTACCACAAGCGTAGCTGAAAACTTTATAAGGAATCCGAATATTCTAAATCCTCTGCTTGCTCTTGACATTATATCTCCTTACGATTATAATTATAGTATAATTAAACATTATATCACTTATTTCGCAGGATTTCAACACTATTTTGTTAACTTTAGTATAGGAGACCTCTTATGTACGATTTTATTCCGTCCAAAAGCAATAACACCGCCGAGTATACCTCGGCGGCTTTACTGATAATTTCGCTTATAGCGATGTTTCTTTCAAAGCTTCCAAATCTTCCTTACCCTTGGATAATGCAGCTTTCCGCCCTCACTATGCTTGCCGCGGCGCTTATGCTGCTTGGAAGATTTGTTTTTAAAAGATATCAATACTCGGTCACGTCCTGCGAGGGCGAGGACAGGGGCTGTGACCTTCTT
Organism: Eubacteriales bacterium; assembly: GCA_045602205.1. Classification (GTDB taxonomy): domain Bacteria; phylum Bacillota; class Clostridia; order Oscillospirales; family CAG-272; genus HGM12713. The sequence goes on along the minus strand of JAZSBF010000053.1, from coordinate 38,951 downwards.
GTAACCGAGGTGACAAGAAGAACGCGAGTGACCGTTTGCAGAATCTCGCTCTCGGGTATAGAGCGCGCGGTGATTACTTACGGCTCGGATAAGAGCGCGAAAAAGGATATACGCAAGAGCTCGTCGGGACGCAAGGTCTTTAACTACTGTGCCGATATGCGTCCTGCCAAATATCTTTGCGTTTTTGCCGAAGAGTGCGGCGAGCCGCTTCTTATAAAGCTCTCTTACGATGAAGCCCTACTTGAAATACTTGGGGGCGAGAACCGCTGAAGGCTCTGCTCAGGCGATATCCTCCGAGCTGAATATCTTTACGAGAGTTCTGAGGATTATTTTAGTATCTTCCAAAAGGCAGAGATTTTGAACGTATTTTGCGTCATAGCTTATTTTGTCATCGTCGCAAAGCATATCTCTGCCGCTCACCTGCGCAAGTCCCGTTATTCCGGGACGTACAGAATATACTCCCAGCGCGGCTCTTTTTTTGTGGACCTCCTTTTCCCTTGGGATAAGCGGGCGAGGACCTACAAGGCTCATATCTCCGCATAAAACGTTAAAAAGCTGGGGAAGCTCGTCAAGACTGCTTCGTCTGAGAAAACGTCCCACGGGGGTTATATAGCTCTTTGCGTCCGAAAACTCGGCGGTGGAAAGCTCGCTCGGGGCGTCGCTCCTCATAGTTCTGAATTTATAACAGATAAAAAGCCGCCCGTCGACTCCGACTCTTGTCTGCTTGAAAATTACCGTACCCTTTGAAGTGAGCTTTATCGCTATCGCGATCATTCCCATTGGGATATATGCTATGATAAGCATCAAATACGCCGCGATTATATCAAATATCCTTTTTCCGATGAATAGGAAAAAGGCTTTTTTTTCGCGCTCGGGATCTGCGGTTATCTTTATTTTTTCTCCTGTCATATATTTCTCCGAATAAAACGATGATCTGTATGATTAGAGTGACCTTTTTTGAATATTATATACCGTAAAGGTCGAAATTTTCATTTTTTGACGCGCAATATCGATATTTTAAATAAAAATGTGTCAAAAAAGAGTAATTTTGAAAAAAAGAGAGTATATTATATATACTTGAAGGAAAATTACTTTATCATGTGGAGGAAAAATGAATACTTGTATCAGAGACGTATTCCTTGAACGAGAGAAGGAAACACTGTCGCCATATGCTTTTTTGACCTCCAACACAAGAGGGAGAGAGCATCCCTATACACCCTGCGAGAACAGGACTGAATTTCAACGTGACAGAGATAAGATAATACATTCCCAGTCGTTTAGAAGACTTATGAATAAAACACAGGTGTTCCTCGCTCCTACGGGAGATCATTACCGTACGAGAATGACGCATACGCTTGAGGTCACACAGATAGCGCGTATCATCGCGAGGGCATTAAGACTCAACGAGGATCTCACCGAGGCTGTCGCTATGGGGCACGATATCGGTCACACGCCGTTTGGACACGCGGGTGAGTACGCCATGCAGCAGTGCTTTGACCCCGATTTCACTCATTACAAACAGAGCCTCAGGGTCGTTGAGATGCTTGAAAATAACGGAGAGGGACTCAATCTTACCTGGGAAGTGCGCGACGGTATAGTAAATCACACAGGGAAGAATATGGCGTCTACACTTGAGGGCGTTATAGTAAAATACGCTGACAGGATAGCTTACATAAATCACGATATAGACGACGCTTGCCGCGCGGGTATCCTTTCGATAGAGGATATTCCAAAATGGATAAGAGATATTCTTGGAGACCGACATTCGCAGCGTATAAATTCGATGGTCACATCGACGATAAGAGCAAGCACCGATAAGAACTGTATAGCTATGGAGAAAGACGTAGCTGAGGCGATGGACACTCTTAGGAGCTTTCTCTTTGAAAGAGTATACAGAAACCCGATAGCTAAGGGAGAAGAAGGAAAGGCAAAGGAGATGCTTATCCGTCTTTACGAGTATTACGTAAACGATCCCGACCGTATGCCCCCGCTTTACAGAAAAAACTGTGAGATCGAGGGAGTCGAAAGATGCGCTTGCGATTTCATTGCGGGAATGACCGACAGATATGTGATAGACCTTTATAGCGAGCTCTATATCCCTAAGGTCTGGAGAGGCGGTTCTACATGATATCAAGAGAAATAATAGATGAAATAGTTTACCGCAACGATATCGAACAGGTCATAGGCTCTTACGTCACACTCAAGCGAGCAGGCTCTAATCTTAACGGGCTATGTCCGTTTCACAGCGAAAAGACCCCGTCCTTTACGGTTTTTCCTGCAACCAAGAGCTTTTATTGCTTCGGTTGCGGAGCGGGGGGAGACGTTATCAGCTTCATTATGAGAAGCGAAAATCTTGATTACGTCGATGCCCTTGAGGTACTGGCGCAGAGAGCGGGTATAACTATTACAGACGACAGCGACGATGGAAGAGAAAGATCTGTTTCTCGCAAAAGGATATACGAGATGAATCTTGCCGCCGCTCGCTTTTTCAGAGAGTGCCTTTTTGACGAGAGGTACGGAAGCGAGGCTATGAGATATCTTCGTGACGAAAGAAAGCTCGACATGGCGACTATAAAGCATTTCGGACTCGGATTTTCTCCGAATAACGCATGGCTTCTTACAAACCATATGCATTCGCTCGGGTTTACCGACGAGGAGCTGGTTACGGGATTTCTCTGCGGAAAAAGTCAGAAAAACGGAAGGACCTACGATTATTTCAGAAACAGGGTCATATTTCCCATAATAGATACTGTGGGAAACATCGTGGCATTTGGCGGCCGCGTGATGGACGATTCAAAGCCGAAATATCTGAACACGTCCGACACTCCCGCTTTTAAAAAAAGTAAGCATCTTTTTGCGCTTAATTTTGCGAAAAGCAACGCCTCTGAGCAAATGATACTTTGCGAGGGGTATATGGACGTTATCGCGCTTCACGCCGCAGGCTTTGAGAGCGCTGTCGCAACGCTTGGAACGGCTATAACCGCAGAACAGGCAAGAATATTTGCGAAATATACCAAAAAGGTGGTAATAACTTACGATTCGGATAACGCCGGTCAAACTGCCGCAGACAAGGCTATGCGATTGCTTGGCGAGGCGGGCGTTGACGTGAGAGTTCTCAAGCTCAGCGGAGCGAAAGACCCTGACGAATATATTAAAAAATACGGAAAGGATGCTTTCCGAAAGGTTATTTCCGAGAGTAAGAGCGGGTTTGATTTCAAGCTTGATAAGGTGCTTGCCGCACACGATATCTCGATAGCTCAGGAAAAAATAAAGGCAGCAGGAGAAATATGCCGTATTATCGCGGGGTATTATTCGGGTGTTGAGAGGGAAATATATATTCAATCGGCGGCAAAGTCGCTCGATCTTTCGAGAGAGGTTCTTGTTACAGACGTTGAACGTATAAGGCGGCGAATGAAAAAAGAGGCTGACTCGAAGCGTTCGCAAGAGGCTCTTATGGCGGCGAAAAATCTTGATAACAGGGTCAATCGAGATGCGGCAAAATATATAAGGGCAAACGCCGCTGAGGAAGCTATCATAGCTATGATGCTTATTTACGAGGAGCTCAGACGCAAGGCGGCAGACGGTGCTTTAGAGCTTTCGGCAGAGGATTTTTCTACCGATTTCGGCAAGAAGGTCTTTGAGGTCATCTGTGAGCTTGAGTGCGGTGAATATGGATTTTCCAAAGCTATGCTCGGTCAGTATCTCTCGCTTGACGAAATCGGAAAGCTCGAGCAGATAGAGCAGAACAGAAGAAAATACTCCAGAAACGACGAGGAAGTTTTGCTTGAATATATAAGAAATCTCAAGGAAGAAAAAGCTGCCTCGGATAAGGTTGACGATCTCGATTTTATTCTGAGGAGCAAGAGAAATAAGCTCAGAGAAGAAAAAACAAAAAACAGATCAATTAAAAATTAAAATACATATAGTAAGGATTGAGAAAAATGGTGGAAGAAATCAAAGAAATGGTTGAAGAAAACACTCTTGACTTAGGTGAGGAGAAGAAGTCTGAAGGCAAGGAAGAAAAAAAGATAGACGTTAACGAGCTTATAGAAAAGGGCAAAAAAGGCGCGCTTTCGACAAGTGATCTCGACGAGATGATAGAGGAGCTTGACTATGATATGGATCGCCTTGAGAAGCTCTATGAGACGCTCGAGGACAACGGTATTCCGCTTCCTGGTGAGATATCAAGCACCGAGATAAGCGAGATAGAGAACGAGGTCGAATCCTTTGGCGCGGGCGAGAATATGGAGCGTATGCTCGAGCAGGAGGGTCTTGCTATCGATGACCCTGTCCGTATGTACCTTAAGGAGATAGGACGAGTTCCGCTGCTTAGCGCGGAGAGAGAGCGCGAGCTCGCAGAGATAATGAGCAACAGCACCTCCGAAGAAGAAAGAGAAGTGGCTAAGAACGAGCTCGTTGAGGCTAACCTCCGTCTCGTTGTAAGTATTGCCAAGAGATACGTTGGCAAGGGAATGTTCTTCCTTGATCTTATTCAAGAGGGAAATCTCGGACTTATGAAGGCTGTTGATAAGTTTGATTACAGCAAGGGATATAAATTTTCTACCTATGCTACATGGTGGATAAGACAGGCGATAACAAGAGCTATCGCCGATCAGGCAAGAACCATCAGAATTCCCGTTCATATGGTTGAGACTATTCACAAGGTATCCCGCTATACCCGTCAGATGCTTCAGGAGCTTGGACGAGAGGCAACCGCGGACGAGCTTGGAGAAAAGATGGGAATGAGCGCTGAAAAGGTTCGCGAGATAATGAAGATAGCTCAAGATCCCGTTTCTCTCGAGACCCCGATAGGCGAGGAAGAGGACAGCCATCTTGGCGACTTTATCCCCGACGACGATACGCCTGCTCCCGCAGATGCTGCGTCTGCTACGATATTGCGCGAGGTCATAGAGCGTGAGCTTCATACGCTTACTCCCAGAGAGGAGCACGTTATCAAGCTTCGTTTCGGTCTTTACGACGGCAGAACACGTACGCTTGAGGAGGTCGGAAAGGAATTTGACATCACACGTGAGCGTATCAGACAGATAGAGGCTAAAGCGCTCAGAAAGCTAAGACACCCCAGCAGAGCAAGACATCTTCGAGGATTTTTGGATTGACATATTTTATAAAAATAACATCTGTATTTTGTGATTAAAGCATAAAAAAACATCGTTTAGACCAAAAACAAACACACGTGTTTGTGCTTATTGACTATGGCGGTCCTCGACTGAGCGCTTTGGATGACTTTTTGGACGCAATTTGCGTAAAAAATGACTTGACAATTGCTTGTTTTTGGTGTAAAATATTATAGAATTATTATATCTCCGTTTCAGATGAGCTGGAACGATATCCAAGGAGGAAAAAATGAACAAGAGACTATTGTGCCTTCTTTTGTGTTTGATAATGTTGGTGTCTGTTGTGTTTACAGGTTGCGCTAAGAAAACAGACGAAGAATCAGCTGAAGAAATTAACAAGCAGGCATCCCAAAGCACTGTTACCCTGTCACTTTATCTGATGTCCGACGGCGAGATCAGTAAGGAGCAGGCTCAGAAGATTGAGGATGCGGCTAACAGAATAACAAAATCCAAGTTCAAGGCTAAACTTGACATTCGTTACTTCACCGCAGAGCAGTACAGTGCGGCTCTCGCAGACGCTTTCAAGAAGACCGACGACGAAATAGCTGCTAAAAAGGCTGCTGAGCAGGCGCTCAAGGAAGCTATAAGAAAGGGTGAGGCTACCAGACCCCCCGAGACTACCGCAGCAGTTACCGAGGAAGAAACAGTTATCACAGAGTTCGGTACGACCGAGCTTAAGTATCCTTCTATCTCGGATCATCAGGTAGACATCTTCTATCTTGACGGATTTGATACTCTTATGGGGTATGTTGCGGACGCTAAGGTCTCCGCAATGGATGAACAGCTTACAGGTTACTCTAAGCTCCTTTACGATTACCTCGTATCTGATTATCTCGAGTACTCTAAGGCTGTTGTCGGCGGAACTTATATGATACCCAATGCTAAGCCTATGGGTGAGTATACATACCTTCTTCTCAAGAAGGATGTCCTTGCAAAGTATAGCTATTCCGCTACTAAGGATTCCTTTACATCGGTTACCTGTGATAACGTAAAGGATATTCTCAGCAATGTTTCAAAGTATGACACGCAGTACGTACCGCTTTGGTCGGGAACAGGCGAGCTTAATGTTTCCAATATCGCTTACCTTGGATTTGATGCAAATAATCGTTTCTCACATAAGGGCTTCTCGGTTATCGGCGCAAGTTATGACCCCTCTTATAAATACGGTGTAGCAGACAACGTTTACGGTGTTTACGATAAAGACGGTAAGGTTAGCGCTAACATTTTCGATAACAGTGAATTCGATGCTCAGATGAAGACACTCTTTGAGTACAAAGAGAAGAACTACTACGGTGCTGAAAATGAAACGAGACCGTTTGCTGTTGGTATCGTTAAGGGCGACGGAACTCTTCCTGAGAAGTATGCCAATGAATATGAAGTCGTTGTTGTGGAGAATCCTAAAATAACATCTGAGGACGTATTTGCAAGCGGATTTGCTGTGGGCAAACACACGAGCGATCTTTCAAGATGTATGGACATCATTACCTATATAAACACTAATGAAGACTTCAGAAACCTTATTCTCTACGGTGTAGAGGGTGAGAATTATGAGGTAGTTATCACAGAGATGGACGATGTTGAGTATAAGACAGCCAACAGACTCAACAACAACTATATGATGTCTCCCGAGAAGACAGGAAATGTTATTCTTTCCTATCCTTTGCACGGCGTAGACCGTATTGATATCCGTGAATACCAGAAGGTACAGAACAGAGACGCAGAGCCCGTTCTTGACTTTGGTTTCTACCATGTTTATTCTAAAGAAACCATTAATCTTGAGGCTATGAAGCACGTAAGAGAGTATTCGGAATCGGTTTATGCAAGAATACTTGCTTGTGAGACTTATGCTGATTACGAAGCATTGAAAGCCACTGTAAAGGAAGAGATGAGTCAGGACGCTGTAATAACTCGTATGTTGGATGCAACTTATTCCAGCAAAACCGAGGGTTATGACGGCAAGGGATGCTCTTTGCTCTATCTCTACGACAAGTGGCTCACTGAAAAGGGCTACCATGTACCGCCCACAAAAGAATAAAATTGATTTGAACTTACAGAGTTTATAATAAAAGGCTGCCGCAAGAGCGCGGCAGCCTTGATCTTTGAAAAACAAAGAGGATAGAATGACAGGGAACAGATATACACATATAATATGGGATTTTAACGGAACACTTTTTGATGACATTGGAGCTTGTATGAGCTCGGTCAACAAAATGCTCGAGGAGAGAGGACTCTCTGTAATTGCGAACGCAGATGAATATAGAAATGTTTTCGGTTTTCCTATAATAGAATATTATAAGAGAATTGGATTTGATTTTGAAAAAGAGCCTTATGAGGTGTTAGCTCCGATATGGGTAGAGCTTTATAACAAATACAGCGAGGATTCGAGGCTTCAGCGAGATGCGCTAAACGCACTCGAATACTTTAAAAATCTTGAGATCCCGCAAATACTCTTATCTGCAACAGAGCTTAATATGCTGAAGGGTCAGATAGAAAAATTGGATATAGCTAAGTATTTTGAGTCTGTTTTGGGACTTGACAATATTCACGCTTATTCCAAAAAGGAGTTGGCTCTTGCATGGAAGGACGCGCATCCCAATTCAAATCCGCTTTTTATAGGGGATACAGAACACGATGCGGCGGTGGCTGAAGCGCTCGGAGCGGACTGCATACTTGTATGTAACGGACATCAGTCAAGGAGCACTCTTGAGAGGTGTCGGAGCTGCGTTATCTGTAAGGATTTATTTCATGTGGGAATGGTCTTTGAAATCAGAAACTTTAATTAAAAACAAGGTCTTTCGACAATTTTGTTTGTCGAAAGACCTCTTTTGTTTGTGTTGAATTTTAAGTGTTATTTTACAAACTCGTGATAGATAGCGCTCAAAGCCTTTTCAAAATCGTGTTCTTCTATTCCCACGATTATAGATATTTCGCTCGAACCCTGGTCTATCATCTTTATGTTGATACCCGCGTTTGAAATAGAATCAAATACTCTTGCGGCAGTTCCTTTTGACTTGACCATACCTCTGCCGACGATAGAGATAAGTGCAAGTCCGTCCTCTATTGCGACAGAATCCGCTTTTACGTTTCTTGCGATGGTGTTGAGTATTTTGTCTCTGCGGTTCTCGAGCGAGGAGGTGGAAACAACTATGCTCATATTGTCGATACCCGAGGGAAGATGCTCGAAGGATATCTCGTTATCCTCAAGTATTTCAAGGACCTTTCTGCCAAATCCTATCTCGGAGTTCATCATATCCTTCTCGATAGAGATGACCGAAAATCCCTTCTTTCCCGCAATACCCGTGATGACCTTATCAGCATCGTAGTCGGAGGTCGCGGCAACTATCATAGTACCTGCCGCATCGGGATCGTTTGTGTTTCTGATGTTTATCGGGATACTAGCGTATCTTACGGGGAATATAGCGTCCTCGTGAAGAACGGTAGCGCCCATATAAGAAAGCTCACGGAGCTCGCGATATGTGATGGTTGTGATAGCGCAGGGATTATCCACTATTCTGGGGTCTGTCATCATAAAGCCCGAAACGTCTGTCCAGTTTTCGTAGAGGTCTGCAACGACAGCTCTCGCAACGATAGAGCCCGTTATGTCGGAGCCGCCTCTTGAGAAGGTCTTTATAGTTCCGTTGGGCATAACGCCGTAGAAGCCCGGGATTACCGCGCACTTATGCTTGAGAAGCTCCTCAGCCATTACCTTGTTTGTGAGCTCCTCATCGAACGAGCCGTGTTCTTTGAAGAAGATAACATTTTCAGCATCGATGAAATCATATTTGAGATATTTTGCGAGGATAAGACCGTTAAGATATTCTCCGCGGCTCGCCGCAAAGTCGCGTCCCGCGCGGTGCTGGAGCGCATTTTTGATGTATTCCAACTCTCCGCTGATATCAAAGTCTATTCCAAGCTCCTTGATGATACTGTTGTATCTGTCGCAGATGAGCTTGTAATATTCGTCTATATTCTCCTGCTTTTTTACCATATTGTAACAGTTATAGAGCATATCCGTTACCTTAACATCGTCCTTAAATCTCTTGCCGGGGGCAGAGGGAACAACGTATCTGCGGGCGGGGTCAGCCTTTATTATGCTTGCTACCTGCTTAAAATGCTCTGCATCGGCAAGTGAGCTTCCGCCAAATTTTACGACTTTTATCATATATGTATACCATACCTTTCTGAGTATATTACAAAAAATATTGAATGGAAGAAAAAATCCACCATTCAATATTATATTGATATTTTGTCAACTTGTCAATCACTTTTCAGATATTTTGTAATAACCAACTAAAAAAGTGACTTTAGGTGAGGGTTTGTGCTTTAATTTTTACATATCTTCACTTGAAATATCGCTTGTTATATACCTTTTAGCCTGCACGCTAAAGAGCTTGTGATACTTTCCGCCAAGCGCCATAAGCGCCTTATGGTTACCCTCCTCGATTATCTTTCCATTCTCAAGAACGATTATTTTCGAGGCTATCGTGGCGCTTGAAAGTCTGTGAGAGACGAAAATCGTTGTTTTGTCCTTTCTCAGACGTTCAAACTGATTGAATATCTCCTGCTCTGCGATAGCGTCAAGTGACGCTGTTGGCTCGTCGAGGATTATTATATCGGATTCGCTGTAAAAGGCCCTCGCGATAGAGAGCTTTTGCCACTGACCGATAGACAGCTCTATACCGTTTTGGTCGAAATATTTCATAAGAGAGGTGTTGTAGGCGTTTGGCAGAGCCATAATGTAATCCTCGGCGTTTGCCTGAAGTGCGGCATTGCGTATGCGTGCGTCATCGGCGGTGTCGGATATATTTCCAAAGGCGATATTTTCCGAAACCGTAACAGCATACTTACCAAAATCCTGAAAGATTATTCCGAAAAGCTTATAGAGAGCGTTTACATCATATTCCTTTATGTTTCTTCCGTCAAGCAGTATCTCTCCCTCGGTGGGGTCGTAGAGTCGGGTAAGCAGCTTGAGCAGTGTAGTCTTTCCCGCACCGTTAAGACCGACGAGAACGAGAGTCTCGCCCGAATTTATCGTAAAGCTTACGCCGTCAATAACCTTGCGGGAAGTGCCCGGATAAGAAAAGCTGACGTTTTTGAATTCTATCGTATGAGGAACGCCGTACTCGGGTATTATCGGCTTTTCGAGCGAGGGAATGACAGTTGGCTTTTCATCCATAAAGGAAATGAGATTGTCTATAAACAGAGTGCCCTCGTATACCGTTGCCGATATTGATATGAGAGAGGCGACAGTCGATGCTATTGAGGTGAGGGAGTTAGTATAGAGCTGATAGTCTCCTATCTGTATCCTTCCCTCAAAGACCAATATTGCTATCGCCGCAAAGAATACGCAGTTTATTACCGAGGATATGAGCGCGGTGGTGATGTGCCAGAAATTCTCCTTGATTATAAGCTTTCTTATTCCTGCGTAATATTTGGAGAAAACAGAATCATATCTTCCGATAAATTCATCGGCAAGACCGAACATTCTTATCTCCTTGACCATATCCTTGTTTACCATAAGCTCGGAGTAGTAGTTCATCTGACGTCTGTCAATCGACTTGCGCCTCATATACATAAAGTTCTTTTTTCTGTAAGTGAAATTTATGATAGCCGAGGGAACAGAGACTACAAGCATCACAATAGCAGTCCACCACATACCCGGGGCTGTTGCAAGAATGATGATATAGCTTACGAGAGATATTATAAGACTTATAGAATGAAGTGTCGAGGAGAGCACGTGAATAGGCTTGTTGCCTGCCTCACGGTTGGCGTTCTCAAGACTTTCGTAAAAATCAGGCATATCGAATGAGGCAAGGTCAACAGTTTTTGCCTTTTCCATTATCTGAACCCTTACGTATCTTACGACCTTTTCGCCTGCTATTCTCGTAATAGCGCTGTTAAGCCTTGTTATCAGCGTGCTGAGTATCCTGAAGATAAAGAAGAATATCAAGAGGAACATCGCCATAGAGCCCCAAAATACAGTTTGGGTGGCTACACCGCTCGACTCGGATAGCACTCTTGCCGAGATTACGTTTTGCAGCTCGTTGAGTATCTCCTTTGAGATAAGCGAGGTGGCTATTGGCAAAAGTCCTTCCATAAGCGCTATGAGGATAAGTGATATGAGTATCCATTTTCCCGTTTTCCATACAAGCTCAAATATATAGAAAAGGCGGGAGAAAAAGCCCTTGAAGATTTCTTTTATGAATCTTGGGATATCCGAGAACGACTTTGGCGGCTGAGTGCGGTTTTGCTCCTTTTTTGGAGGAGGTCCTCCGAATCCACCCGGTCCCATATCAACCCATATTTTCGGGCATCTTGCGTCCGCCCATTATATGAAAATGCAGGTGCTTTACTGTCTGACAAGCATCGTCTCCGCAGTTGGAGATAACTCTGTATCCGCCCTCAAGTCCTGCTTCTGCCGCGATCTTGGGAATTGCTTCGAATATTTTTGAAACGTATATGCTGTTCTCGGAGTTGACTTCGTCAACAGATGCGATATGGAGCTTCGGGACAACAAGAATATGTGTTGGAGTCTGGGGATTTATATCGTGAAAGGCATAGCAGTAATCGTCCTCGTAAGCTTTTTTTGAGGGGATCTGCTGATCGATTATTTTACAGAAAATGCAGTCCATATTGAAATCTCCTTTATTTTGTGTTAAAATATAAATATGACAGAATAATTTTAACACATTTTTTAAAAAAAGTCAAGGTGAGCAGATGAATTTGAAGATAGACAGAGACCTGTGGCAATATCTTGCCGAAACTGAAAAAACTGTTGTAATGTACGGAATGGGCAACGGAGCGGACAAGATACTGAGAGTCTGCGAGGAGAGGGAAATATCCGTGTCGGATTTCTTCGCGAGCGACGGATTTGTGCGCGGACACACCTTTCACGGAAAGACGGTCCTCTCGTATTCTGACGTGAAGGCGAAATACGGCGCGGAAAATATTATAGTTTTGCTTTCCTTTGCCTCCTCTTTGCCCGATGTTATAGAGAATATAGAGAGAATTGCCTCCGAGTGTGAGCTGTATGCTCCCGACGTGCCCGTTTTTGGGGACAACCTGTTTGATATGGATTTTTATCTTGCAAACAGAGAAAAGATAGATGAGGTGTACTCTATTCTCGCCGACGACGAGTCAAGGTTTATATTCGAGAGGGTGATAGAATACAAGCTTACGGGAAGGATACCACCGCTTATGGAGGCTGTTTCTGGGAAGGACGAGGTTTATAGGAAGCTTATCGGGGCGCAAAAAGTGAGATGCGCCGCCGACCTTGGCGCTTATAACGGAGATACTGTCAGAGAGCTTGCGGAATATGCGCCCTCGCTTGAGAAGGTCTATGCCTTCGAGCCCGACAGGAGAAATTATAAAAAGCTCTCGCTTTACGCCGAGAGCGAGAAAAGATTTTGCGTCGACGCTCTGAATTCTGCGGCGTGGTGCGAGGACACGATACTTGAGTTTGACGCGGGCGGCAACCGAAACTCGAACATATCGAGTACGGGAAAGGTGGTTCAGGTGTCCGCAAGGAAGCTTGACGGAGTGATAGCCGATAGTGTGGACTATATAAAATACGATGTCGAGGGCTCGGAGAGGGAAGCGATCTTAGGCTCTGTTGCGACTATAAGAAAACATTCGCCGGCACTTCTTGTGTCTGTATACCACAGAAGCGAGGATATATTCGAACTCCCGCTTCTTATAAAGGAGCTTGCGCCCGATTATCGCCTGTATTTGAGAAGATACAGATACCTGCCCGCGTGGGATCTCAATTTGATCTGCGTGTAAAACTTTTCTTGATTTTATTCGGGAGATGTGGTATAATACTAACGTTAAATGATTTTTTTAGGAGACATATATGGCTAAACACAGACAGGGAAGAATAAACGACGAGATGCAAAAGGAGATATCCGAGATACTCAGAGAGGTGAAAGACCCGAGGGTCAGCGGAGCGTTTATCAGTATAACGGGAGTCGAGGCAACGCCTGACCTCAAGTTTGCTAAGGTCTATTATTCGGTTCTTATGGGAGACAAGAAGGAGATATATAAGGGACTCAAGTCCTCGGCGGGATATATAAGAGGTCAGCTTGCCCGCAGGATAAATCTCAGAATGACACCAGAGCTTACATTCTTTGAGGATAATTCTATCGCATACGGAGCGCATATATCCAAGATACTTTCGGGTATAGAGATATCCAAGGAGGACGAGGAGACCGACGAGTCTTCGGAGGAATGACGAGATGAACGATATATTTTCAAATCAGTTTAAGGCGCTTTCTTTTGAGGAGCTTTGCGAAAGGATATGTCAGAAAAAAACAACGCTTATAGTTTATCACAGAAGACCCGATGCCGATGCGATAGGCTCTGCCTTTGCGCTCAGGGCGCTTCTTAACGACATGGGTATTTTCGCCATATGCGCGTGCGTCGACGAGATACCCGAACGACTCAGATTTTTGTGTGAGGACGTGCAGGGAAGCGCGCTTTATGATGAGGATCTGCTTGGCGGACACGAGAGAGTTATAAGCGTTGATTCGGCATCGCCCCAGCAGCTCGGCGATATATTTGAAAAGCTACGCCGAGATATCGACATTATGATAGACCATCACGCCGAGGGCAATGTTTACGCAGACAATTATATACGTCCCGAGGCGGCGGCAAGTGCCGAGATAATCTTCGATATTGCGAAGTGGCTTCTTGAGAAGGGCAGGATAGCGAAGATATCGGATAAGGTGGCTATCTGTCTTTACGCGGCTATAAGCTCCGACACGGGCTGCTTCAAGTATTCTAACGTAACCCCCGCGACACACAGATACGCGGCGGAGCTGCTTGAGCTTGGAGTAAACACGGCTGATATCAACCACAGATTGTTTGAGGCGAAAACTCTTAAGCAGATAAAGGCTGAGGGTGAGGCGGCAAGATGGATATCGGTCTGCAAGGGAGGCAGAATAGCCTACGTTACATTCCCCTATTCCTCCAAATTCTCGCTCAATATATCCGACGAGCATCTTGAGACTATCATAGATATTCCGAGAGCTCTTAGCGGAGTTGAGGTGGCATTTGCGATACGACAGCCCGAGGACAATGATGTTTTCAGAGTTTCTATGCGTTCTAACTGTGATTTTGATGTATCCGCGGTATGCGCGAAATTTGGCGGCGGCGGGCACAAAAAAGCCGCGGGGTGCACTATTGAGGTAGGAAGCATTGAGGATGTTGAAAAAATGCTCGTAAGAGCCATTAGCGAGCTTATGGATTAAAGCTTTAATAATAAAACGAGGCGGCTTCACCTATTCCGTGAAGCCGCCAAAAATTTATTATAAAATTAAAGGGGCTGAATGAATCAGCCCCAAAAGTTTTTAATTATTAGCCAAGAAGGGGAGGAGCAGTAGTTACAGCTGCTTCCGCATTTGCGGAAACAAACTCTGCCTTACAATAAAGCTCTTCGGTTTTAGGAGTGGTTTCTCCGTGTGGAGTATAGGTGATTCTTACCTTTATCCAAGAACCGTTAGCGCTTGTTGCTATACGTGTAAGCGCAACGCCCTTGGTTACAGAAGTTCTAAGGTTGTCAGCGTCATCCCCTACGTATGTGCTGGAGCGGAGGTTGAGGGTGCTTGCTATAACGTATACAGTGGTCTCAGCCGCGTCGGGTGTAAAGGTGATCTTACCGTTGTCCGTTGTTACATATTTGGAGGATATGTAATACTGGTTGCCCTTATAATCTATCTGTGTCCAATATTCGTTGTATCTGATTCTCTTATAGGATTCGCTAAATTTAGCCGTAGCTCTCCATGTGTCGTTGCTGTCATCCTTTGATGAGTTTGTATCGCTTCTTACGCTGACACCGTCAGCAACAACGTAGACTGTAGTTCCGTTTGGATCGTCTGTCCACTGAAAATCTGTGTGAGTTTTTCCTATGGAAGCGGCAGAGCCCGTACCTGTGCCCGTGCCTGTACCTGTTGTGAAAAAGGGATTAAAACCGAGATCGTCTTCGCTTTCGGAAGGTTCTTCTGTGTTGCCTTCGTCTCCCTTGTCACAGGAAACGAGGATAAAAGAAAATGCCAATACAAGAACCAGAAAAAGTGCAATAAATTTCTTCATTTTTTATTTCTCCTTAATTTTGTGTTATTTGTATAAGACACTGCAAACATCCGAAAAAACCAAAAATATCGGCAGTATAAGCAAAAAACACACAAGATATAGTGTTTATATACATTGATTATAACATACGCGACTTTGAGTGTCAAGCACAAATGAAAAAAATTAGAAAGTTTTTATCGCCTTGCAGAGCTCTTACAGCGATGCAATGGATATTAGCTTTAAATTTTAATTTTTCAAGTGTTTTGATTTGAATTTTTGATGAGTATCTTCAGCGCGTTGACCGCGCACTTTACGGCAAGATCTGTGTCGTGAACTTCGGCGTCATCAGAGTCAAGACCTGCAAGATGCCGCTCTTGATTCCAAACAGACGAGAACACAGCTCCGCAACGAAGCCCAAGAGATGCGCCGACGGTGAAAAGAGTAGAAGCCTCCATTTCGCTCGCAAGCACTCCAAGGCGTTTCCACGCCTCCCATTTTGCTTGAAGCTCGCTTGCTATCGGCATTCTTTCGGGAGAGTGTTGACCGTAAAATGAATCCTTGCTTTGAACTACGCCCGTATGATAGCGAGCGCCAAGCTCTTTGGCTGATTCCGCCAGAGAAAAGAGAACGCTTGTATCGGATACGGCAGGGAACTCAAGCGGCGCGTATTCGCGCGACGTTCCGTCCTGACGGATAGCGGCAGAGGCGATAACGATGTCGCCCGCCTTGACGTCAAGAGAAATGCCTCCGCACGTGCCGACACGGATCATCGTTTTTGCTCCGCAAGCGGCAAGCTCCTCAACAGCGATAGCGGTTGAAGGACCTCCGATGCCCGTTGAGCAAACGGTGACCCTGTGACCTTCGAGATAGCCGTTATAGATGTTGTATTCTCTGTTCATACCAACGCGAGTGGCGTTCTGAAGGTAAGCGGCGATTTTTTCACACCTTGCGGGGTCTCCCGGAAGTATGCAAAATTCGCCGACCTCATCGGCGCTTACGTTGATGTGATACTGTTTTTTATGGGTACTCAGCATAAATTCTCCTAAAGCTTACTACACAAAGGATAGTTTCAGCTTTTTTGTGGGATATTTCAGCAGTTATTTGCAAAATTTTTATACTAAATTTTATTATAACATACAACATCTTTTTTTTCAAGGTATATATAAAATTTTTTTGCAAATAATATTGACAAAATTATATATTATTTTTTGGGCGGAAGATACGAAAAATGCAGAATAAGATAATTAAATTTTCGGATGACATATCATTTTTGTCTACCGGTACGGTAGTGGGAAAATGCGAGCACGAAGGACCGATAGGCGACTGCTTCGACATACACGACGTCACCGACAGATTTGGCAAAAAGACCTGGGAAAAGGCAGAGAGTGAGATGCAGAGACTTGCGCTTAACTGCGCGGCGTCAAAGATAGGCTTTTCGGAGCGCGATATAGATATTATCTTTGCGGGAGACCTGCTTAATCAATGCGTTGGCTCGTCCTATGGGCTTTTGGATTTTGATATCCCATATTTAGGATTATACGGAGCTTGCTCCACGGCAGTCGAGGGAATAATGCTGTCGGCGATGGTGACATCGGCGGGATATTTTGACGTATCTGCCGCCGTGACCTCGTCGCATAACAGCTCGGCGGAGCGTCAATACAGGACTCCCATAGAGTACGGAGGACAGCGTCCGCCTACGGCACAGTGGACGGTCACGGGCTCGGGGGCGTTTATAATAGGCCGCGGAGACGGTGTGAGAATATGCGAGGCTATGCCGGGAGTGGTAGTTGAGAAGGGAATAAACGACGCAAACAATATGGGGGCGGCGATGGCGCCCGCGGCGGCTCACACGCTTCTCAGATATTTTGAGGCGAGCGGAAAAAGCGAAGAGGATTTTGACCTTATAGTGACGGGAGATCTCGGAGCTGAGGGGGGCTCTATTCTCTGTGAGCTTATGCTTCGCGAGGGACACGACCTGAGAAAGAAATACAATGACTGCGGAACGATGATATATGATATAAAAAAGCAGGATATGCATTCGGGCGGCTCGGGATGCGGATGCTCGGCGGTGGTGACAGGCTCGTATCTGATACCGAGACTTATGCGCGGAGAGCTTTCAAACGTGCTTGTGATGGGGACGGGAGCTATGATGAGTCCGTCGAGTATTCAGCAGGGAGAGGCTATCCCCGCGGTCGCACATTTGATAAGGCTTTGCAAGCCGAAGGGAAGATAGTGTATGGATATTTTTGTGAAATATATATGGGCGTTTTTGGTGGGCGGAGCTTTTTGCGTGATAGCGCAGATACTGATAGACAGGACTCGCCTGACACCTGCAAGGATACTTGTTTGTTACGTTGTGGCAGGAGTCGTACTCGGCGCGATAGGATTATACAAGCCGCTCGTTGAGTTTGCGGGCGCAGGAGCTACGACCCCGCTTACGGGGTTTGGATATCTCATATCAAAGGGAGTACGCGAGGCTGTTGACGAAAAGGGGCTTATCGGTGCGCTCAGCGGCGGTCTTAGCGCTGCGTCAGGCGGAATTGCCGCCGCTATATGCTTTGGATATATCGCGGCGATATTTTCTGCGGGGAAACCCAAGGGATGATATACACGCTAAGCGTGATGAGATACAACAAAGGCAGACGGTCGTCTGCCTTTGTTGATGATATACACCTTCGGTGATGAGATACACGCTAATGCGTGATGATATACTATTGCTGTCGCAATGGATAAAAAAACAACAAGTTCTGTCGAAACTTGTTGTTTTTTTTGCCTGTCCGACAGGATTTACTCTTTGCGCCAACGTTCGCCTTTTTTAATTTACTTTTTGCGCAAAGGATGTAAATTCTTTGAATTTACGAGGCTCGGCATCGTGAAGATAAGCTAACGAAACGAGCGGGAACACCAACGGTGTTCCCGCTCGTTTCGTTGGCCTGCCCGACAGGATTTGAACCTGCGACCTCGAGAGTCGGAGTCTCGCGCGCTATCCAGCTGTGCCACGGGCAGAGAAAATATATTTTATTATACCACGTATTCTTACAAAATACAATAAGGATCGAAAAAAACGAGAAACTTTTTACAAATAAGGTTGATTTTTCTGATTTTCGTCCCTCTCGGCAAATCCTATCCACATTAGGAGATACAAGGGCTTTTCGATAAAATTCGCCAGATCTCAGATGATTTTTCCAAGGATATATTTGAGAGTCTCTCCATTTTATCTCTCTTTATCAAAATATTGTGCGTTGAAGCAAAAAGGAACAGTTGGTATAATTGTTTGTGCCGAAGCTTCGGCAAATAAAGACAAGGAGGTGAAGATCATGAAGGTGACGACTAAAAAAGCGGCGGCGCTCATTTTGAGTATTGTGATGATAGTATCGGTATTTTCTATCGGTGCTTCTGCCGCCGAACCCAGAAGTATAGTTTTTCCGAGCGGTTCTTCTGACGTATCTATCTATATGAATGGAGAGCGAGTGCTTGAGGGACGTTCAAGGCTTATCAATTCGGTTACTTACGTAGCGCTCAGGGATTTTTGCGCGCTGGTTGGCGATTGTGAGGTCACGTGGGATGCCAAAACACGTACCGCTGTCGCGACTAAGGGCACGAAGGTCGCAACGGCGACTGATATGGATTATTACATATACGCCGACGGAAGATGCTTTTATACCGTTGAGCGCATCAGAATAATCGGAAATACTATGTTCGTTCCCGTAAGGGCTATCGCAAAGGCGTTTGGAGTTGAGGTCGGCTGGGACGGAGTAAACCGCGCGGTCACGCTGAAAAATACGGGTGTTATGCCAAAGTCGGGGGACGAATTTTACAATGCTGACGACCTTTATTGGCTCTCGAGAATAATAAGCGCAGAGTCAAAGGGTGAGAGTCTGCTCGGGCAGATAGCCGTGGGAAACGTTGTGCTTAACAGGAAGGCAAGTCCCAAATATCCGAATACCGTTTACGGTGTGATATTTGACCGAAAGGGCGGAACGCAGTTTTCTCCCGTGTCGTTCGGAACTATCTATCAAAAGCCTACGGCGTCCTCAATAATAGCGGCAAAGATATGCCTTGAAGGGTACAGCATCTCAAACGAGATACTCTTCTTTATGAATCCGAGGATAGCCACAAACAACTGGATATCAAAGAACAGAACATTCGAGTTTCGCATAGGAAATCACGACTTTTACAGTTAAAATACCGGTGATATTATTAATTAAGGGAAGTTTTTTAAAAAATTTCCCTTTTTTTCTTGACTTTTTTTTCTGGCTGTGTTATAATCACTATGATCATGTATAGCAAGAATAAACAAATTAAATCTAAATTTAAATTACGAAGGGGAAAACAATGAAAAAGATAATATCACTTATTGCTCTTTTGGCGATATTGCTAACAGCTACATGTATTCCTGTATCGGCAGTTGCAAATGATCCCAAATGGATAGACAAAGCTCCTGCTGAAAATGTTGCGTATTCCTTTGCAATCGTTGGAGACACTCAGATCATTACCGCTATTGATGCGCAGTCGAAGATTGGAGACGAGGATCTTTCTGCATTTCTTCAAGAATCTACGGAAAAGGGCTATGTTTACAACCTTTATAACTGGATAGCTGAAAATAAGGCTGCAAAAAAAATAGAGTATGTTCTCGGAGTCGGAGATTTGACGCAGAATGAGGATAATGGAGGTCTATTTTCGACTGATTATGCTGAAATGGACTGGAAAGTGATGGAGCGTGCTTTAGAGTTGCTTCAAGGAGACGACGGCATACCTTATTCTATGGCTCGCGGAAATCACGATAACGAAGAGTACTTCAACGCTTATGTAGGTAATGGTGGTGCATATAGAAGTGCTCACGATGGAGCTTACGCTGAGGGTGATGTGACCAGTGTTTACAAGATAATCACAATAGGAGACGTTAAGTATCTTATCCTTACGCTTGAGCTTTGTCCTTCCGATGACGAAATAAACTGGGCAAAGGGTATTATTGCTGCGAATACTGACTGTAAGGTTATAATAAACACGCATGCGTATATGCAGCGCAATGGCGCATATTGGGTGCATAATAATAACCATGACTATGCAAGCAGTGGCAATAGCGGACAGAAGATTTGGGAGAATCTCGTTAGCCAGTATGAAAACATATTCATGGTAATTTGCGGTCACATAGGCGCTGATACTGTTGAGGTTTCTACCGCACAAGGAAAGAACGGAAAAACGGTATATCAGGTGCTTGTCAACCCTCAGGACAGAGAGTTGGAGGATAAGGATCCGCTCGGTACTGTGGCGCTCCTCAATTTCTACGAGGACGGAAGCTTTGGCTTTGAGTATTATTCTACTGTTAAGAATAAATATTATTCGGAGATCGCCACATTCAATAACGAAGCGCACATTTCAACACCGAACGTAGGTTCTGCAAGAATATCCAGCACCGCTGCGGGTCTCCGTTTTAAGACCGAAATAGATGAGAGCTATCTTAAGATGCTTGTAAATACTTACGGAACTGAAAACGTTGAGGTCGGAACACTGATAGCACCGACAGATAAGCTTGGCGGAAGAAAATTGACACATAGCTTGGGTGAGGCAGGTAAGGATTACATCGTCGTAAAGGCTACGATAGATAGTCCGAATGATAAAGAAACAAATGATTTGGGTGAGACAACGCGAATTTATTCGGGCTCTATTGCAAATATAAAGCTGAGTAATCAGGACCGCGATTATACCGGAGTGGGATATATTAAGTATACTACCTATGATGGTGAGACCAGATATATTTACAGCGCCGGATCGGCGTCCAGAAACGTATTGGATGTCGCTAACAAGGCTCTCTTGGATGTAAGTGATACGTATGATGCTGAAGCTTATAAGTATGTGGCAGAAGATTTGAATTACGGTGTCACCGTATACAGCAAATATACCCAAAACCAGAGAGCGACACTTAAAACACTTATAGCTCTTGCAGATCGCAAAGATCCGAGCGGCGACGATACACTTGAATAATTTATAAAGTATTAAAAAGACCTCCCGAAGCTTTATCGGCTTCGGGAGGATATCTTTTCTTATAAAAGAAATTATATAAAATATCAAAATAAGTATTTACTTGTTGCAAAATTTGTGATATAATAACGAATGGCGTATTGCGCCTATTTATACGTTTAAAATTTTTAATTATAAAAATGGAGGAACACAAAACATGGCAATTACAAGAAAAAAGATGTCCATGGACGGTAACACAGCCGCCGCGCACGTTTCGTACGCGTTTACTGAGGTTGCCGCAATCTATCCCATTACTCCTTCTTCGGTAATGGCAGAGCTCACAGATGCTTGGTCCGCAACAGGTCTCAAAAACATTATGGGCGAGAATGTTAAGGTTATGGAGATGCAGTCTGAGGCAGGAGCTGCGGGAACGGTTCACGGTTCTCTCGCGGCAGGTGCTCTTACCACTACATACACGGCTTCTCAGGGACTTCTTCTTATGATCCCCAATATGTACAAGATCGCAGGTGAGCTTCTTCCTTGCGTTATTCACGTTTCCGCTCGTTGTGTTGCGTCCCACGCACTCAATATTTTCGGAGACCATTCTGACGTATACGCGTGCCGCCAGACAGGCTTTGCTGTGATGGCAGGTTCGAACGCTCAGGAGGTTATGGACCTCGGAGCTGTCGCTCATCTTTCGACTATAAAGGGCAGAGTTCCTTTCATTAATTTCTTTGACGGCTTCCGTACCTCTCACGAGATACAGAAGATCGAGGTCTGGGATTACGATGACCTCAAGGAAATGGTAGATATGGACGCAGTTGCGGCATTCCGCGCTCGTGCTATCAACCCCGAGCATCCCGTTCTCCGCGGTTCTGCTGAAAACGGCGATATCTTCTTCCAGCACAGAGAGTCCTGCAACCCCTACTACGACGCGCTTCCCGCTATCGTTGAGGAGTATATGGACAAGGTCAACGAGAAGATAGGAACAGACTACAAGCTCTTTAACTACTACGGCGCTCCCGACGCAGAGAGAGTTATCGTTGCTATGGGCTCTGTTTGTGACGTTACAGAGGAGGTTATCGACTACTTGCTCGCAAAGGGCGAGAAGGTCGGTCTTATCAAGGTTCGTCTTTACAGACCGTTCGTTGCTTCCAAGCTTATCGAGGCGCTTCCCAAGACCGCAAAGAAGATCGCTGTTCTTGACAGAACAAAAGAGCCCGGTTCTCTTGGCGAGCCTCTCTACATCGACGTTGTTACAGCTCTCGCTACAAACGGAGTTTGCGCAAAGGTCGTTGGCGGACGTTACGGACTTGGTTCTAAGGATACTCCTCCTTCCTCTATCTTCGCTGTATACGAAAACCTCAACGCAGACGAGCCTAAGAACGGCTTTACCATCGGAATCGTTGACGACGTTACGGGACTTTCTCTTGACGAGAAGCCAGCTCCCGACACAGCTCCCGAGGGTACTATCGCTTGTAAGTTCTGGGGACTTGGCGGAGACGGAACTGTTGGAGCTAACAAGAACTCCATCAAGATCATCGGCGACCACACCGACAAGTTCATTCAGGCATATTTCCAGTATGACTCCAAGAAGACAGGCGGCGTAACAATTTCTCACCTCCGTTTCGGTGATAAGCCCATCAAGTCTCCTTACTACATAAACAAGGCTAACTTCGTTGCTTGCCACAATCCCTCCTACATCACAAAGGGATACAAGATAGTAAACGATGTTAAGCCCGGCGGAACATTCCTTCTTAACTGCCAGTGGACAGCTGACGAGCTTGATGCTCACCTTCCCGCAGACGTTAAGAAGTACATCGCAGAGAACAACGTTAAGTTCTATATAGTAAACGCTATCGACAAGGCTCGTGAGATCGGAATGGGCAAGAGAACAAACACTATTCTCCAGTCCGCGTTCTTCGCTCTCGCTAACATTATGCCTATCGCAGAGGCTGTTGACTATATGAAGTACATGGCTAAGAAGTCCTATCTCAAGAAGGGCGAGGCTGTTGTTGAGCTCAACTACAAGGCTATCGACGCGGGCGTTGACGCTATCGTTGAGGTGAAAGTTCCCGCTGAGTGGGCAAATGCTTCCGATAACACAGAAAAGGCTCTCGCAACAGGCGACAGAGCTGACCTCATCAATTTCGTAAACACAATAGTTACTCCCGTTTCTCTTATGAACGGCGACAAGCTTCCCGTTTCCGCATTCAAGGGAATGGAGGACGGTACTTTCCCGCAGGGATCTTCCGCATACGAGAAGAGAGGCGTTGCTGTTGACGTTCCCGTATGGCATCCCGAAAACTGCGTACAGTGTAACCAGTGCGCGTTCGTATGTCCGCACGCGGCTATCCGTCCCTTCGCTATGACTGCTGACGAGGCTGCAAATGCTCCCGCGCAGACTAAGTTCACAGAGAAGCCTGTTATAAAGACAGACTATAAGTATACAATGGCTGTTTCTCCCCTTGACTGTATGGGATGTACTCTCTGCGTTAAGGCATGTAAGGTAAGCGAGAACGCAATAAAGAACGGCAAGCCCGAAAAGGTTGCTATCGAGATGGTATCTCAGGCAAGTCAGCTTGACCAGCAGGCTGCATTCGATTACGCAGTTGCAAACGTATCCGAGAAGAAGGAGCTTGTAAACGCTACCGTTAAGGGAAGTCAGTTCAAGCAGCCGCTCCTCGAGTTCTCGGGCTCTTGCGCAGGATGTGCTGAGACCTCTTACGCTCGTCTTATCACACAGCTCTTCGGTGAGAGAATGTATATCTCCAATGCTACCGGATGTTCTTCTATCTGGGGTGGATCTGCTCCCGCAACACCTTACACGGTAAACCGTGAAACAGGCAAGGGTCCCGCTTGGGCTAACTCCTTGTTTGAGGACAACGCTGAGCACGGTCTCGGAATGGCTCTCGGTCAGAAGACTATACGCGAGAAGCTTATAGGTAAGGTAGCTGCTATGGCGGAATCCGACAAGGCAAGTGACGCGTTCAAGGCAGCCGCTAAGGCATTCCTTGATACAAAGGATGACGGTAAGGCAAACGAAGCTGCAACCGCTGCTCTCGTTGCAGAGCTTGAAAAGGCAGCAGCAGAGGGTTGTCCCACAGCTCCCGCAATTCTTGCTGAAAAGGATTATCTCGCTAAGAAGTCTGTATGGATATTCGGTGGAGACGGTTGGGCATACGATATCGGATTTGGCGGTCTCGACCACGTACTCGCATCGGGTGAGGATGTAAACGTTATGGTATTTGATACCGAGGTTTACTCCAACACAGGCGGACAGGCGTCCAAGGCTTCTCAGATAGGTCAGGTGGCTCAGTTTGCGGCTGCAGGTAAGGCAATCGGCAAGAAGGATCTTGCTCAGATCGCTATGTCCTACGGTTATGTATACGTTGCGCAGGTTGCTATGGGCGCTGATATGAGCCAGCTCCTTAAGGCTCTCACCGAGGCTGAGGCTTACAACGGTCCTTCGCTTATCATCGGTTACGCTCCTTGTGAGATGCACGGTGTTAAGGGCGGTATGCAGAACTGCCAGCTCGAGATGAAGAAAGCTCTTGAGGCAGGTTACTGGCAGATGTTCAGATACAATCCTTCGGCAGAGGGCAACAAGCTTACAATAGACTCTAAAGAGCCTTCCGCAAGCTACGTTGACTTCATTAAGTCTGAAACACGTTACGCTCGTCTTGTTCAGTCCTTCCCTGAAAAAGCAGAGGAGCTCTTTGCTAAGGGCGAGGAGAACGCTAAGGCTAAGTACGACAGACTCAAGAAGCTTTCGTCCTTGTACGAATAATAAATTCTGCTCTTAACAGAGTTTAGTCTTTTTGAAAATCAATAAGGCGGCAGTTCAACGAACTGCCGCCTTTGTTCATTTGTTTACTACGATGTAATTTGACATAGCGGATATTTTTGATGCGGGGACATAATATTTCTTTGCTACCGACCACGGCGTATCGTCGGGAGAGGGGAAGTATATGATAATGTCACCGTCGGAGCGGCTTACGCTCTCTCCGAATCTTACCTCCGAGAGCGCTTCGATCGAGCTCTCACTCAAATGCTCGGCGCAAATAGAAAGCTCGGTGTCGATACAGAGACTTCCGCCGTCAATACGGGCGCGGCAGGAGAGCACGCCGACGTCACTCGAAAGCTTGGTTGTGTTTGGAGTCGCCCTATCACCCTCGTATCTGAAGGGGAGAGAGAGCTCCGAGGTCGAAAATTCACCGTTTGATTCGACCAAGAGTGTATATTTGCATTGTCCCGAGACAACGTATTTGTTTTTCTCAAATTCAAATTTTTCGGCAGAGGGACGGCACCACACGTCAATTATTCGCGACGAATGCTCAAGCGAGGTCTCGGATATTGGTTTTCTCTCGTTTTGAGAAAAATTACTTCTTGTGACTCCGCATACGGTTGGGATCGTATAGTCGCGGTATGCCTCCTCGCTGTAACACTCGGTAGAATAGATATCCTTAGTGTAGCTCATAGGAAGGGACTTGTAGGCGATTATTTGAGGGATTACCGATACAGAGCAGATTATCTTTCCGTCCTCGACCGAGACAGAAAGGTCGCTCACGTTAGCGCTTGACTTACAAAAGCTGTCGGCGCTTATTTCATCAGTCTCAAGCCTGTGCTCAAAGGCTATCGATCTTGTGAGCGTTTCGGCATCTCTGTTGTTTCCTTCTCTTGAAACTATAAGCTTCAAGAGAAGCTCGCCTCGGCAGTCAGCATAGCCGTTTGACGCCGATACGTCGGACATATTTACACTTGCGGACGCGCTTGCCACGCGGATATCCGCCGTGCTTGCGCTTATTTCCTCGCAAAGCTCGATGACGTCGCCTATTGCTGATACGGCATTTGTGATGAGCGTCTCACCCATAAGTCTTTCGATGCTCATAGGATCTATCTCGCCTACGCATCTCTCCTCAACTATCATCATTCCATAGGCGCGCACCCTTGCACAGATACGGCATTTTATTCCGACCCTTCTGGGCGCGCTGACCCTTGCGGTTATATTCTCGTCGCACATATCGCAAATCACAGTGACACCCTCGTTTAGATCAAAATCGCTTGTTATCTCAAGCGGTGCGCTCAGCGCATATTCGGCGGACAGAGGAGCGGAATATATTCCACCGTCAGCTCCCACGTAAAGCATATTATAATCTATTGTTCCGTTAAGCTCAACGTTGTTTCCGCCGATATATTTTGCGGGGGGAAGGATTGAGGGGAGCACCTTGAGGATACGCCTTATCTCAGGTTGATAATCGGGGAGAGTGTAGTCGTTTGAAAGCTCCACGGATATCGTTTTGTCGCAAAGCGGCATTTGTAGCCTTTTGGGAGAAGTCCCATACATAGCGTCGGTACTGTTCATATAAAAATCTCCTTTATACAGGTTTATTGACACTAAATTTTATTGTAAAAAATGAAAAAATATTACTGTTTTTCGGGCAAATTTTCTTTTTAGATTGATTTGATATCCAAAGTGTGCTATAATGACTTAAGTGTACTTTTATGTAAAATTATACAGATTAAGGAGAGATGTATGGATTTCAGTGTAAACAGTCCGATATTGTTTCTTATGGTTGGGGCTATCATAGCTATCGTGCTTGCCCAATCGATATTCTTTCTTGTGAAGGCTTGGAAGCGGGGCGTAGCGCTTGGAATGGACAAGCACAAGATGAAGAGAATTGCCATCACGGCTTCTATTTTTACGATAGCGCCCGCTGTCGCTATCGTTATAAGCGTTATCGCGCTTGCAAAGGACCTTGGAATAGCGCTTCCTTGGCTCAGACTCAGTGTGGTCGGCTCTATGTCGTATGAGGCGATAGCTGCCACGAACACCATGAACTCTATGGGACTCAGTTTCGGTCAGTCAACGGGGCTCACCGCTTCACAATATGTTACTATCGCCCTTGTTATGACGCTTAGCATTATGGTTGGAATTTGGCTTGTTCCCGCTATTTGCAAGAAGCTTCAGGGCGGAATGATAAATCTTGAAAACAGAGATAAAAAGTGGGCTGATATTTTTTCATCGTCAATGTTTATAGGAATGATAGCCGCTTTTGTAGGATACGTTTTCTGTGACGTTTCTACGATATTTGAAGGCTCGGGAGTTGGACTTATCCCCGTGTGCGTAATGGCGGTATCCGCTCTTGTTATGTGTCTTTCGGGCGTGCTTGTTAAAGCTCTCAAGGCAAGATGGATATCCGATTATGCTCTGCCTATAAGTCTTGTGGCAGGTATGGCGAGCGCAATACCGATAACGGCTTGGCTGTCGTGAGGAGGAATGAATATGAGTAAGAATAATACATATATTGAAAACGTATATAAATGGGGCAGAAACTGGAATCTTTCGGTCATGGTGATACTGCTCGCTTTCCCGATTGCCGTGGCGCTTATCTTCGGAGCTATGCCCGATTGGCGAGGACTTTTCTTTGGACTCCTCGCAACCGCGCCGATGTATTGGGCGGTCGGTGTTATTGAGGTAATAACCTATATCCCCATGCTCGGAGCTGGGGGAGCGCACCTTTCTTTTGTAACCGGAAACATCTCAAATCTCAAGCTTCCGTGCGCGCTCAACGCGCTTGAGCAGGCAGGGGTGAAATCAAACTCCGAGGAAGGCGAGGTCGTATCCACGATAGCAATAGCCGTTTCAAGTATAGTTACGACTCTGATAATAATTCTCGGCGTAATTCTTATAGTTCCGCTTTCTCCGATACTTGAAGCTCCTGTTTTAGCACCCGCATTTGCGCAGATGATCCCCGCGCTTTTCGGCGGACTCG
Source organism: Eubacteriales bacterium (assembly GCA_045602205.1). Classification (GTDB taxonomy): domain Bacteria; phylum Bacillota; class Clostridia; order Oscillospirales; family CAG-272; genus HGM12713. The sequence continues at coordinate 11,011 of JAZSBF010000053.1, read as the reverse complement.
GAGTTGTCTTTGTGTCAAAAAACTGGAAGATAGCGGTAGCTCCCGTGCTTCTTATGTTGGTTTTGTTTATAGCCATTCCCGCACTCAATTCCTCTACCGTAGGAATTATGGTGCCCGTAAGCGTTCTTTTCACACTTGCGGTAAGTCGCTTTATGTATAAAAAAGGAATGCTTTGATAGGAGGACGATATGATAGCATTGTATATAGTTTTAGGACTTTTAGCAGTGTTTTTAGCCGTGATACTTATAAGGGCGGCTCGCTTCAAGCCAAAAAAACAGAAGCCGCTTGGCACGGACGAGGTTAGCTTTGACGCCGACAAGGCGGTGTCGGCGCTTCAAGAGCTGATACGCTGTAAGACGGTGTCGTATTACGACCGCTCTCTTGAGGACGACGCCGAGTTCGAAAAGCTTATAGCGCTTTTGCCCGAGCTTTATCCCAAGGTTATGAACACTTGTGAATTCCGCAAGCTTCCCGATAGAGCGCTCTTATTCAGATGGAAGGGAAAGAGCGATAGCGAGCCGTCTGTCATGATGGCACATTACGACGTTGTTCCCGTCGAGGAAGAAAATTGGGCAAAGCCTCCCTTTGAGGCAATAATTGAGGACGGAGTTCTTTGGGGCAGAGGCTCGCTTGACACGAAGGTCACCTTCAACGGCGTGCTTTACGCCGCAAACACACTCATATCCGAGGGATTTGTTCCCGAAAATGATATCTGGTTTGCCTTTTCGGGCGGCGAGGAGGTCAATGGAAAGGGAGCTGAAAACATAGTCGCTTACTTTGCGGAGAACCACATTCAGCCTGCGCTCGTCGTTGACGAGGGCGGAGCTGTTGTTGAAGGAGTTTTCCCCGGAGTAAAGGAGAGCTGCGGACTCATAGGAATTGCCGAAAAGGGAATGATGAATCTCAGCTTTTCGGTGGAATCCTCGGGCGGACACGCGTCAGCGCCCACGCCGCACACACCTATCGGAGTGCTTTCCGAGGCTTGCTGTAAGGTTGAGGCGCACCCATTTCCGATGCACCTTACAAAGCCTGCGGCAGAGATGTTTGACACGCTTGGCAGACATTCAAGCTTCGTTTACAGAGTGATATTCTCTAATATGTGGCTATTTAGCGGAGTTCTTAATATGATATGCAAGAGCAGCGGCGGAGAGCTTAACGCTCTGCTCAGAACGACGGTCGCGTTTACTCAGGCGTCGGGAAGCCTTGCGCCGAACGTTATACCCCCGTCGGCGTCTATGGTTGCGAATATCAGACTTAATCCCGAGGATAGCGTTGAGGGCGCGCTTGAGCGCATACGCAAAACGGTGGCGAACGACGATGTCAAGCTCAGCGCCACGGGCGGAATGGAGCCGAGTCCTATATCAGAGACCGATTGTCCCGCGTGGGATAAGGTGGCTCATGCCGTTGCAAACACGTGGAAGGGCTGTATCGTTGCTCCGTATCTTATGGTTCAGTGCTCAGACAGCCGTCACTACGGCGAGATATCGAATCACGTGTACCGTTTTTCAGCTATGGATCTTACGAGCGAGGAAAGAAAGACTATCCACGGCAATAATGAGAGAATAAGACTTGATACCGTTAAAAAGGCGATAGAGTTTTATATAAGACTTATGAAGCAGTGCTGATTTTTATATCGACATAAAAAAACATTCCCGATATTTTCGATATCGGGAATGTTTTTTATATTTCGTATACCTTTTCGGACTCGGCACTCGGCATATTCATAAATCCAAAATGAGCGCCGCTGCCTATGGCGGATTCTATCCTTAACAGTCTGTTGTATTTTGCGACTCGTTCTGTACGGCAGGGCGCTCCCGCCTTTATAAACGGGGCGTTGAGGGCTACCGCGATGTCGGCGATAGTGGTGTCCTCGGTCTCACCGCTTCTGTGTGAGAGGATAAATCTGTACCCCGCCTCCTTTGCGGTGTGGATAACATCAAGCGTTTCGCTCAGCGTTCCTATCTGATTAGGCTTTATGAGGATGGCGTTTGCCGCGCCCTTCGAGATACCCTCCTTTAGTCTTTCGGTGTTGGTCACAAAGAGGTCGTCGCCGACAAGCATGATTTTATTTCCAAGGCGTTCGGTAAGCTTTTTCCAAGCCTCAAAGTCGCGTTGGTCAAGCGCGTCCTCGATGGACATTATGGGATATTTGGCTACAAGGTCGCACCAGTAGTGTATAAGCTCGTCACGGCTGTAAGACTTTCGCCTTTTTGGCATAAAGTATGAGTTGTCCTCGGAATACCACTCCGAAGCGGCGGCATCAAGGGCTATCATAACGGATGAGGTGTCGTATCCCGCGCTTTTTATAGCGCATACGATAAGCTCGATAGCCTCCTCGTCGCTCTTGAGGTCGGGGGCGTATCCACCCTCATCGCCGACAGTCGTGGAATATCCTTTTTGACGGAGAAGCTTGCCAAGCTCCGCATATATCTCACTTCCCGCGCGCAAGGCTTCGGCAAAGCTTTTTGCTCCCACGGGGACTATCATAAATTCCTGTATCTCAACGTTATTTGCCGCATGAGCGCCGCCGTTTAGGATATTCATCATAGGAACGGGAAGTCTGAAGGAATCCACTCCGCCAAGATATTTGTAAAGAGGAATATGATACCAGTTTGCCGCGGCTCTTGCGGTGGCAAGAGATACAGACAAGATGGCGTTTGCGCCAAGCTTTGATTTCTCCTTCGTTCCGTCGAGCTTTATGAGAAGATTATCAAGCTCACGCTGTTCGGCGGCGCTGACACCTGCTATGCTCGGCGATATCGTTCGGCAGACGTTGCAGACAGCCTTTGTGACACCTTTCCCGTTAAATCTTTTTTTGTCGCCATCGCGCAGCTCGTGCGCTTCGTATATACCTGTCGACGCGCCCGACGGCACACTCGCCACTCCGACCGTTCCGTCTGCTAGAAATACCGAGCTTTCAACAGTAGGGTTGCCTCTTGAATCGATAATTTCGCGCGCGCAACACTTTATTATTTGAGGTTTGTTCATAAAACTATAAGTTCCTTTCGATAAATTGTATTGTTATTATTTGCAATTGAGAGGAAAATATGCCTGATTTTTTTGATTGGTGAGAGCGCCTTGATAAGAAGATTCTGTGTAAAAAAATGGTTGACAGGAGATTAATGATAGTATATAATGGATGTAGCAACCCTTTGAAGGAGGAGATTTATGAAAAAATTTATTTCTTTAATGCTCGTTTTTGTTTTTGTTTTAGGTTCTCTTGCTGTGTTTACTGCTTGTGATCCTTCTGATGATGATAGTGAAAAAACTAAAGCGGTAACCACTGCTGCTACCACAGCAGCGGCTACAACAGCAGCAACCACTGCTGCTACCACTGCAGCTACCACGGCAGCGGCTACAACAGGCATAGTTGTTCCTGATGATTATACACTTTATAAAAACAACGATATATCATTTGCTTACCCTGAGGGCTGGGTAAAGACCGACGCGTCTGTTGAGACTTTCCAAAACACCGAGAACTCTAATAATATCACTGTGGCATATGAACCTAAAACGGATATCTATAAGAATATGACAGTGGCTTCCTTCAACAGTACCATGAAGCCTATTTATGATAGCTTGGGTATGGCAGTATCAAATGTTAAGGTGTCCCACAAGACTAATAATGGTATAGAAATTACAGTTATATCTCATAACACTGATTTCAACAACACAACGATCAAGCAGACACAGTATATTCTTGACTGCGGCTCCCTCACATATACGGTGACGGTTACCGAGGCGGTTGCCGATCCCGATCTGGTAGAGAATGTTCTTAAAACCTTGATTCTTGTCGACTGATATTTAATGTTAAAGATATTATGGCGTGATTTGTGGCATATCCACAAATCACGTCTTTCTTTTTGTCGAAAAATTTCTTTTGATATAGAAATGCGTTGTTGACAATTATTTGTTGATGTGATATAATAAATAAAGAAATAACAAGTCGAAAAAGACTTGCGGATTTTCTGTTACCGGCGGATAAGTGGAAATAACCATGCGGAAGCAGAGAATAATATTGCCGACCGCCTGGGCAGTCCTTCCGTGTGGGATAGGACTGCCCAATTTTATTTTGATTTGGAGGTAAAAATGAAAAAAGTTGGAATTCTTATGGGTAGCGACAGCGACCTTCCGATAGTTGAAAAGGCGATCAATACTCTCGCGGAGTACGGAGTGCCGTATGAGGTGCACGTTTATTCCGCTCACAGAACACCCGTAGAGGCAAAGGAATTTTCCGCAAATGCCAGAAAGAACGGATTTGGAGCTATAATCGCGGCGGCGGGTATGGCGGCGCATCTTGCGGGGGCGGTTGCGGCTAATACAACTCTTCCTGTAATAGGAATACCTGTCAAGTCAAAGAATCTTGACGGAATGGACGCGCTTCTCGCAACTGTTCAGATGCCTACGGGAATTCCCGTAGCTACTGTTGCTATCGACGGCGCGGCAAATGCGGCTCTTATCGCTGTACAGATACTCGCGGTCGAGGACGAAGGACTCGCAAAGAAGCTTGACGACGCGCGCAAGGCGGGAGCCCAGAAGGTTCTTGAGAAGAATCGCGCGATCGAAGAAAAATACAACAAGTAATTATTAAAATAACAATAAACGAAAGGCAAGGATCAGAGATGAAAAGTTACAGTGAGAGCTATAAGGCGGCGGGTGTTGATATAACTGCCGGATACAAGGCGGTCGAGCTTATGAAGGCTCATATCGCAAGAACCAAAAACGAGGGATGCCTTGATGACGTAGGTGGATTCGGAGGATGCTTCGGACTTCCCGTAGGATATGAGAACCCCGTGCTTGTTTCGGGAACTGACGGATGCGGAACAAAGGTGAAGATGGCTATCCTTATGGACAAGCACGATACTATTGGAATAGACGCGGTTGCGATGTGTGTGAACGATATCATCTGCTGCGGCGCAAGACCCTTGTTCTTCCTTGACTACATAGCTTGCGGAAAGAATATTCCCGAAAAGATAGCGGCTATTGTTGGCGGTGTTGCCGAAGGGTGCGTTCAGTCGGGCGCGGCTCTTATAGGCGGAGAGACTGCCGAGCACCCCGGTATGATGCCCACAGAGGAATATGACCTTGCGGGATTTGCCGTTGGAATAGTTGACAAGAAGAAGATACTCGATAACACAAAGACAGCTGAGGGCGACGTGGTCATCGCTCTTGCATCGAGCGGAATTCACTCAAATGGATTCTCGCTCGTGAGAAAGGTGTTTGATATAGACAACAATCCCGACTCACTTTACGTTCCTTGCGACGAGCTTGGCGGAGCAAGCATAGCTGAGACACTTCTCACACCTACGAAGATATACGTTAAGAGCGTTCTTGCGCTTCTTGAAAAGGTGAACGTAAAGGGAATCAGCCACATTACAGGCGGAGGATTTTACGAGAATATCCCGAGAGCGCTTCCCAAGGGCTATACAGCTAAGATAGACAGAAGCGCGGTTAAGGTGCTTCCTATCTTCGAGCTTATCGCAAAGACAGGCAATATACCCGAGAGAGATATGTTCAACACCTATAATATGGGCGTTGGTATGAGCATAACCGTTCCCGCAGACGAGGTCGATACGGCGCTTGAGATACTCAAGGCTCACGGTGAGGACGCTTACGTTATCGGCGAGATCGTTAAGGGCGACGAGGGTGTTATTATTTACTGATAACACTTGAAACAGGAGTTAGGATAAATGAAAAAGAATACTAAGGTAAAGGTCGCTGTATTGGTCTCGGGCGGAGGAACTAATCTGCAGGCTATAATAGATGCGTCTATTGCAAAGGTTATAAAGAGCGCGGAGATATCTCTTGTTGTTTCAAATAATCCCTCTGCGTACGCGATAACGAGAGCGCAGAACGCAAATATCCCCGTGGAGATAATCTCTAAGAAGGAATGCGGCTCGCAGGAGGTCTTTGAGGAAAAGCTTGTTGCGACTCTTGAGGAGAACGGAATAGAGCTTATAGTCCTTGCGGGATTTATGAGTATTCTCAGCGCAAGCTTTACAAGACGTTACGAACGCAGAATAATCAACGTTCACCCCTCGCTTATTCCGTCCTTTTGCGGAAAAGGTTTTTACGGACTTCGTGTTCACGAGGCGGCGCTTGATTACGGTGTAAAGGTCACGGGAGCTACCGTGCATTACGTTAACGAGATCCCCGACGGCGGAGAGATAATTCTTCAGAAAAGCGTTTCTGTCAAGAAGGGAGAAACTCCCGAGAGTCTTCAGGGGCGCGTTATGAGACAAGCTGAATGGATAATTTTGCCCCGCGCTGTCGAGCTTGTTTCAAAAGAAATAATCGCACAAAGAAAGGTGAAAAAATAAAATGAGCGTTAAAGGTACAAATTCTATCGAATCCTTACTTTCAACAAACAGCTATCCCGGACGCGGAATAATCATCGGAAAGAGCGCCGACGGAAAGAGCGCTATGATAGCTTACTTTATAATGGGACGCAGTGAAAACAGCCGCAACCGTATCTTTGAGCGTTACGAGCGCGGAATGAGAACAAAGGCTTTTGATGAGTCAAAGCTCGTTGACCCCAGCCTTATAATCTACAATCCCTATCTTTCAAGAGAGAATATCGACATTATAACAAACGGCGACCAGACCGATACGATATATGACGCGCTCGAGGCGGCTAAGAGCTTTGAGGATGCGCTTATGACACGCGAGTTTGAGCCTGACGCGCCCAACTACACTCCCAGAATTTCGGGTATCGCATATTACGGAGACGGCGATTTCACATACTCGCTCTCTATTCTTAAGAGCGTGGACGGAAATCCTGAGGTCTGCAACAGATATTTCTATCGCTATGCGCCGAGAAAGGGAATCGGACACTTTATTCACACCTACGAGTGCGACGGCAATCCCATTCCGTCCTTCTACGGTGAACCTGAGGTTGTGGTCCTTCCAGATACCGCCGAGGAGCTTGCTGACGTGGTTTGGAAAAATCTTAACGCCGACAACAAGGTATCCTTGTTCGTAAGAAGCGTACCTCTTGACGGCGGAACTCCCACAGAGATAATTATCAATAAAAATAATTGAGGAGAAAAAATATGAAGGAATTTGAACTTAAATACGGTTGTAACCCCAATCAGAAGCCCTCTCGCATTTTTATGAAGGACGGAAGTGACCTTCCTATAAAGGTGCTTAACGGCAGACCCGGATATATAAATTTTCTTGATGCGTTCAACGCATGGCAGCTTGTAAAGGAGCTTCGTGAGGCGCTTGGAGTCCCTGCCGCTACTTCATTCAAGCATGTTTCTCCTACCTCGGCGGCTATCGGTCTTCCTCTTGACGCGGCACTTAAGAAGGCTTGCTTCGTTGAGGATACAGAGGGGCTCGACGAGTCTCCTCTCGCTTGCGCATACGTCCGCGCACGCGGAACCGACCGTCTTTGCTCATTCGGCGACTGGGTAGCGCTCTCCGACGTATGTGATGTTACGACCGCAAAGCTTATCGCGCGTGAGGTCTCCGATGGAATCATCGCTCCCGGATACGAGCCCGAGGCGCTTGAGATACTCAAGGGTAAGAGAAAGGGCAACTATAACGTAGTTGAGATAGACCCCGAATACCGTCCCGCTCCCGTTGAGACCAAGGACGTTTTCGGTATCACATTCGAGCAGGGAAGAAACGAGTTTAAGATCGGCGAGCATCTGCTTGAAAATATAGTTACAGACAATAAGGAGTTGCCCGAGAGCGCAAAGAGAGACCTTATCGTAGCGCTTATCACACTCAAATATACACAGTCCAACTCGGTATGCTATGCTACCGACGGACAGGCTATCGGTGTCGGAGCAGGTCAGCAGTCGAGAATCCACTGCACAAGACTTGCGGGTACTAAAGCGGATACTTGGCTTATGCGTCAGCATCCGAAGGTACTTGCGCTTCCTTTCATTTCCACGATGGGACGTCCCGAGAGAGATAACGTTATCGACGGATACATCAACGGAAACGAGGAGGACGTATGTGCTGACGGTATTTGGCAGAACTACTTCACCGAACAGCCCTCGCCTATCACGGCAGAGGAGAGAGCAGAGTGGCTTGGCGGATTTGACCGCATAGCTCTCGCATCCGACGCTTTCTTCCCGTTCGCTGATAACGTTAAGCGCGCGCACGCATCGGGCGTACGCTATATCGCAGAGCCCGGCGGCTCTATCCGTGACGACCTCGTTATAGACGAGTGCAACAAGCGCGGTATTACTATGGCGTTTACAGGAATGAGACTCTTCCACCATTGATGATTTGCTGCTAAGGAGAAAAGATATGAAGATAATGGTTGTCGGTGGCGGTGGCAGAGAACACGCCATAATCAAAAAGCTTGCAAAAAGTCCCAAGGTCGATAAGATATACGCGCTCCCCGGAAACGGCGGAATAGCGGCAGACGCGGAGTGTGTTAATATCGGCGCTAAGGATATTGATGCAATAAGAGATTTTGCTGTTGAGAATAAGATCGATTTCGCGGTGGTAGCGCCCGATGATCCTCTGGTGCTCGGAGCTGTCGACGCTCTTGAGGAAAAGGGAATACCCTGCTTTGGTCCGAGAAAGAACGCGGCTATAATCGAGGGAAGCAAGATCTTCTCTAAAAATCTTATGAAGAAATACGGTATTCCGACTGCTTCCTACGAGGTGTTTACCGAGATGGAGGCGGCGCTTGAATATCTCAAGTCAGCTCCCATCCCCACAGTTATCAAGGCTGATGGACTTGCTCTCGGAAAGGGAGTTGTTATAGCTATGACGAGAGACGAGGCTCTTGAAGCAGTTCGCTCTATGATGGAGGATAAGATGTTCGGCGAGAGCGGAAGCCGCATAGTTATTGAGGAATTTCTCACAGGCCCTGAGGTATCCGTGCTTTCGTTTACCGACGGAAACGTAGTAGTTCCTATGGTCTCATCTATGGACCATAAGAGAGCAAAGGATAACGACGAGGGACTTAACACGGGCGGAATGGGAACGATAGCTCCCAATCCCTACTACACCGATGAGATTGCACAGCGTTGTATGAAGGAGATATTCCTTCCCACGATAAACGCTATGAACGCAGAGGGAAGAACCTTCCGTGGCTGTCTTTATTTTGGTCTTATGCTTACGCCCAACGGCCCTAAGGTCATCGAGTACAACTGCCGCTTCGGCGACCCCGAAACACAGGTCGTGCTTCCGCTTCTTGAGAGCGATCTCTTTGACATTATGCGCGCTTGCGCAAACGGAACACTTGCGGATACTGAGGTCAAATTCTCGGACGGAGCTGCTTGTTGCGTTATAATGGCTTCTGACGGATATCCTCAGAAGTACGCATCGGGATTTGAGATACGCATTGATGACGGATGCGAGGCAGAGGTCTATGTTGCGGGCGCAAAGCTTGTCGACGGTAAGATGCTCAGCGCGGGCGGAAGAGTCCTCGGAGTTACCGCTACTGCAGATGATCTGGGGTCGGCTATCGACAAGGCTTACGCAAACGTGCCTAAGGTGAATTTTGAAAACGCGTATTACAGACGCGATATAGGTCAGAGAGCGCTTAAGGCGTTTTCTGAAAAATAAACTGATTGGAGAATATACCTGAATGGTTTACAGAGTTTATGTTGAAAAGAAGAGCGAGCTCGCAAACGAAGCGGCGTCGCTTTTGGGAGAAATAAAGAATCTGTTGCAGATAGACGGAGTTACAGGCGTTCGCATACTCAACAGATATGACGTTGAAAATATTGATAAGAAGCTTTTTGATTACGCTGTGTCAACGGTATTCTCCGAGCCTCAGCTCGATATCGTTACGTATGATTACGAGAATGACGGAAGCTGTGACTTCGCGGTTGAATATCTCCCCGGTCAGTTCGATCAGAGAGCCGATTCCGCGGCACAGTGTATCCAGATAATCTCTCAGGGCGAGCGTCCTATCGTAAAGACCGCAAGGATATACAAGCTTTACGGAAATATCGACGACAAGGCTCTCGCGGCAATAAAGAAGTATGTTATCAACCCCGTTGAGTCGCGTGAGGCGTCCTTTGAAAAGTACGAAACGCTTGCTATGGCATACACGGTGCCCGAAAGCGTTGCGACTCTTGACGGATTTACGGCTCTCGACGAGGCAGGGCTTGCAGAGTTTATCTCGGCATACGGACTTGCTATGGATATCGACGATATTCGTTTCTGCCGTGACTACTTCAGAACAGAAGATAGAGATCCTACTATCACAGAGATCAGAATGATAGATACATATTGGTCGGATCACTGCCGTCATACCACATTCCTCACGACAATTGACAACGTTGAGTTTGAGGACGAAATGCTCAAGGCGGCGTACGACGAGTATGTAGCTATCAGAAAAGAGCTTGGAAGAACAAAGCCTATAAATCTTATGGACGTTGCTACTATCGCCGTCAGATATCTCAAGGCAGAGGGCAAGCTCCCGAAGCTTGACGAGTCTGAGGAGATAAACGCTTGTACCGTTAAGATAAAGGTAAATGTTGAAGGCGAGGAGCAGGATTGGCTCTTGCTCTTTAAGAACGAGACACACAACCACCCCACAGAGATAGAGCCCTTTGGTGGAGCGGCTACCTGTATCGGCGGAGCTATCAGAGACCCGCTTTCAGGACGTTCCTACGTTTATGCGGCAATGAGAGTTACCGGTGCGGGCGATCCTTTGCTTTCGGTATCCAAAACTATGGAAGGTAAGCTTCCCCAGAGAAAGATAGTGACTACCGCGGCGGCGGGGTACTCCTCGTACGGTAACCAGATCGGTCTTGCGACAGGTCAGGTCGACGAGCTTTATCACGACGGATACGTAGCAAAGAGAATGGAGATCGGTGCGGTTATCGCTGCCGCTCCCGCAGAGAACGTAAGACGTGAAGTTCCCGAGGCAGGAGATATTATAATACTTCTTGGCGGAAGAACAGGACGCGACGGATGCGGCGGAGCTACGGGCTCTTCAAAATCCCACACACTTCACTCGCTTGAAAGCTGCGGTGCTGAGGTTCAAAAGGGTAACGCTCCCGAGGAGCGCAAGCTTCAGAGACTTTTCCGC
>JAZSBF010000052.1:0-26042 GCA_045602205.1 Eubacteriales bacterium | reverse complement strand
ATAATGAGCATTTTAAGGAGCGATTTGTTCCACTTGCCGACCTTGATATTGACGTAGGCGAGGCACAATACGACTCTTGCTCATTCTATCTTAAGAAAACCGAATATGGTAGCTATTATAACGCATTTGACAAGCTACCAGACGATACCCTAGTAGTAGTCAACCAAAAGCTATGGAACGCAGACGAGGGCGAATATAACGACCAAATTGACTATTTAAAGACTCTAATTTCCTACAAAAAGCCAGAATAAAAAAGAAAACCACTCCCAAAAGGAGTGGTTTTTGAGAAGTCTACGCTAAAAGCCAAACGTTCTTCTCCGTCGCTGCGGTGTGTTCCCAGCGCTTCCCATTTCCAGGGAGATGGCCATTTAATTATATCATATGAATTTTTATGAGTCAAGTGAAAAATAAAAAAGGGTACGCTAATGCGTACCTTTTTTTGATGGCAGGGGCGCAAGGACTCGAACCCTGGACACCCAGTTTTGGAGACTGGTGTTCTACCGACTGAACTATACCCCTTTATTTTTACAGCTTTACTATTATAGCACATCTTTTCTGATTTTGCAATACCTTTTTTGAAATTATTTTTTATTATTCGGTTTTGCGAGAGCGGACTATTGACAATCACTCTCTTTTTGTGGTAAAATTATATCAATATTATTTTTACGGAGGCTCAATATGATAAAAACAATCGTAAAAATCGAAGGGATGATGTGCGCTATGTGCGAAGCGCATATGAACGATGCCATCAAATCCGAATTTAAGGTCAAAAAGGTCGCATCATCTCACGAAAAAAATATCACGGTCATCCTCTCCGAGTCCGAGCTCGATTCAAAAAAGCTTGAGGAAACGGTTGTGGGCGCAGGCTACAAGTTTATATCCGCATCGTCTGCTCCCTACAAGAAAAAGTTTCTCGGATTATTCTAATTAAGGAATGAAAAATATGAAATCTGACGCTATACTTTTCGATCTTGACGGAACTCTGCTTCCTATGGATTACGACGAATTCACCGCGGGATATTTCGGTCTGCTTGCGCGCGCCGTCGCCCCTCTCGGATACACCAAGGACTCGTTGATATCCGCTATGTGGAAGGGTGTTGCCGCAATGATGAAAAACGACGGCACTATGCCAAACGCCGACAGATTCTGGCAGGTCTTTGCCTCTATGATAGGCGAGCACGTGTATGATGATATCCCGAAATTTGACGATTTCTACCGCCACGGCTTCCATAACGCAAAAGCTTTTACACAGCCCACGCCCTCTGCCGCAAAGGCAGTAAAACTCGCAAGGGAGTGCGCGGACAAGGTGGTCCTTGCCACAAATCCCCTCTTTCCGAGAGTTGCCGTCGAGGCGCGTCTTGAATGGACGGGAATATCTCCCGACAGCTTTGAGCTCATAACCGACTACGAAAACTCAAGCTTCTGCAAGCCAAACCCCGCATACTTTCTTGAAATATTAAACAAGATCGGCGCAGATCCCAAAAAGTGCCTTATGATAGGCAACAACGCCGACGAGGATATCGCGGCGGCGCAGGCGGCGGGACTTTCCACCTTCCTCATAACCGACTGTCTGATAGCAAACGGAGAAATTCCAAGCACCCCCAAGGGCAGCTTTGGGGATCTCTTTGCCTTTCTCGCTGGATAATAATATTGAATATAAAATCGGTCGTCTCACAACACGAAGTAAGACGACCGATTCATTTATATCATAAGTTTTCTAATACTGCCTTTACTACCTTCGCCGACTTGTCCGCCGCGATTTTGGAGAATTCTCCGTAGTCCATCTCGGCAGAGCCGTCCGCGCTGTCGGATATCGCCCTTATGACCACATAATCCACCCCATTCACGTAGCAGACCTGAGCTATCGACGCTCCCTCCATCTCGCAGGCTATCGCCGAAAAATTCTCGGATATGTATCGCTTCTTCTCGGCGCTGCTTACAAAGCAGTCGCCCGAGGCGATAATTCCCGCCTTCGCCTTTATCGAGAGCTTCTCAGCCTCTCGGCAAACGAGCTCGAAAAGCCCTTTGGACGCAGGTATCTCGATTATATTTATGCCCGAGATAAGACCAACGGGGTCTCCAAGCGGGGAGGTGTCCATATCGTGCTGAACACAAGCGGACGAAACAGCGATATCGGCAATACCGAGCTCGCTCGAAAGACTTCCCGCCACTCCCGTATTTATCACGGTGTCAACTCCGTACCTAAGTATCATCGTCTGCGCGCAGATGGCGGCAAATACCTTGCCTATTCCGCACTGAGCCACCACAGCCTCTTTGCCGTAAAGGCTTCCGCTCACAAATTCTATTCCGCTTATTTTTTCTGTTTTCTTGTCGGTCATAGCCGCCTTCAGCGTCTCGACCTCTATTTTCATAGCTCCGATTATACCTATCATATATCCCCCTCTGGATAAACGAAATCGTTCACCCTTGCTTTAAGAATTCCCAAATATCTTTTTGCCTCGCGGCGCGCCGCCTCGATATCAAGCTCAAGATAATTTCCGCACTCCTTGCGGGTAGCGCCGAAAACTCCGCCCTCGTGCGCGGCTATCTTTTCAAGTGCCAAGAAGACCTCGGAGAGCACTCTTTCGGGAGATATATCTCTTGTAAGAAGATAAAATCCCGTTCTGCAACCCATAGGCCCAAAATAAATAACACTCTGACCTATATCGGAATTTCTTATATAGGTCGCAAACATATGCTCAAGCGAGTGCATGGTGATATTGTCCATATAGTCCCCGCCGTTCGGTCTGCGGGTACGCATATCAAAGGTAGTGATATCTCCGTCTATGCGGGATATGTATATCCCCTCATTTATATAGTCGTGATCGACACAAAAGCTCTGTATTCTTTCCATTTTTCCACCTCCAATATTACCTTATATTATACCCTTATGCCGACAGTTTGTCAATAAGTGGGATATTTTTTGTAAAATACTCTTGACAAAAGCAGAGAAGGGTGTTATAATTAGTTAGTCAAGATATGCAGAGATTTGGAGATGCTTTTAAAATACGGAACGGTGTTCCGTGTTTTTGTGTATCTCTTTTTATTTGCAAAAAAACAAAAAACATAAAAGAAAGGCAGAAAAAGATGTACGACATAGTTATTATCGGCGCAGGTGTTGTTGGCGGAATGGTCGCTCGCACTCTGGCAAAGTATGACCTCAAAATCTGTATCGTAGACAAAGAGAATGACGTTGCGATGGGCGCTACACGCGCAAACAGCGCTATCGTTCACGCAGGCTTTGACGCTAAGGAAGGCAGCTTCAAGGCAAAAATGAACGTACGCGGCTCTGAGATGATGGAGCAGGTAACGAAGGAACTCGGAGTTAAGTACAAGAGAAACGAGTCTCTCGTAGTTGCTTTTGAAAACGAAAGAGAAGAAGTTGAGGCTATCTACAAAAGAGGTCTCGCTAACGGTGTAAAGGGTCTTAGTATTATCGAGAAGGATGAGCTTATGGCGCTCGAGCCTAACCTCAATCCCAATCTCTCGTGCGCGCTTCTCGCAAAGACAGGCGCTATCGTTTGCCCCTACGAGCTCACTATCGCGGCTATCGGAAACGCTATGGATAACGGCGCTGAGCTTGCGCTCAATTTCCGCGTTACAGACATCAAGCGCGCTGACGGCAAATTCACAGTATGCGCTGAGGACGGCAGAGAGATCGAAGCAAAATACGTTATCAATAGCGCGGGTGTTTACTCCGACGAGATAGCAAAGCTCACAGGCGACGCTGACTTCACGGTAACTCCCAGACGCGGAGAGTATATGCTTCTTGATAAAGAATGCGGCAATCTCACCGAGAGAACTATTTTCCACACACCTACAAAGATGGGTAAGGGTATTCTCGTTTCTCCCACAGTTGACGGTAATCTTCTCGTAGGTCCTACTGCTGTAAACATAGAAGATAAAGAAGACAAATCCACAACTCCCGAAGGCTTTGCGACCCTCTTTGACAAGTCGGGCGATAACGTTGCTAACATTCCCTTTGGAAAGGTCATCACCTCGTTCTGCGGACTTCGTTCTGTCGGAAGCGTTGGCGACTTTATAATCAAGCTCCGTGACGGAGTCGTTACCCTTGGCGGAATCGAGAGCCCCGGACTTTCCTCTGCTCCCGCTATTGCAGAGTACGTTGAACAGCTTCTCAAGGACGACGGTCTTTCGGCAGAGCTTAAGGCAGATTATAACCCCATAAGAAAAGCGGCTCACTACTTCAGAGAGCTCAGTATGGAAGAGAAGAACGAGATAATCAAGCGTGACCCCAGATACGGCAGAATAGTTTGCCGTTGCGAGGGTGTTACCGAGGGCGAGATAGTTGAAGTTATCCACACAAATCCCAAGGCTCGCGACGTTGACGGCGTAAAGCGCCGCACAAGAGGCGGAATGGGAAGATGTCAGGGCGGCTTCTGCTCACCCATAGTCGTTGATATACTTGCAAGAGAGCTTAATATTCCGTTTGAAAGCGTAACAAAATTCGGCGGCGGCTCTGTTATTAACTATGGAAAAACAAAGGGGGATAACTGATATGACAAAGGCAGATCTCGTAATTATCGGAGGCGGCCCCGCAGGTATGAGCGCCGCTGTTGCCGCATATGACGCAGGCATCAGAGATATCGTAATTCTCGAAAGAGATAAGAGCCTTGGCGGAATCCTCCGTCAGTGTATCCACAACGGCTTCGGACTTCACCGCTTCAAAGAGGAGCTCACAGGTCCGGAATACGCGTACAGATATGAGCAGCAGGTCCTCGAGCGCAACATTCCCTTCAAGCTCAACACAATGGTACTTGACGTTTCGGCAGACAAAGTCGTAACCGCTATGAACAGCGAGGACGGAATGTTCACCATTGAGGCGAAGGCTATAATTCTCGCTATGGGCTGCCGCGAGAGACCCAAGGGAGCTCTGAACATCTCGGGAACTCGTCCCGCAGGTGTATTCACCGCAGGAACAGCGCAGAAATTTGTAAATATGGACGGCTATATGCCCGGTAAGAAGATAGTTATTCTCGGTTCGGGAGATATCGGACTTATCATGGCAAGACGTATGACCCTTGAGGGAGCTGAAGTAAAAGCCGTTTGCGAGCTTATGCCTTACTCGGGCGGACTTGCAAGAAACATCGAGCAGTGTCTTAACGACTTCGGTATTCCGCTTATGCTCAGCCACACCGTAGTAGAGATACACGGTAAGGAAAGAGTTACAGGCGTTACTATCGCAAAGGTAGACGAACGCAGAAAGCCAATTGCCGAGACAAAGCAGTACATCGAGTGCGACACACTTCTTCTCTCGGTCGGACTTCTTCCCGAGAACGAGCTTACAAAGTGCGCGGGAATCCCGCTTGACCGCATAACGAGCGGAGCTGTCGTTGACCAGAACAGACAGACTGCTACCGAAGGCGTTTTCGCTTGCGGAAACGTTCTCCACGTTCACGACCTCGTTGACTACGTTTCTGAGGAAGCTGACATCGCGGGCAGATCGGCTGCCGCTTATATCAAGGGCGAGACAGCTCACGGCAGAAGCATCACACTCAAGACCGACGGAAAGGTAAGATACACCGTTCCGCAGAAGATAACTGCAGAAGAAGACGTTACCGTTTACTTCCGTGTTGCTGACGTATTCAGAAACGTAAGCATCGTTGTAAGAGACGGCGACAAAGTTCTTGTAAGCAAAAAGAAGCAGAAGGTAGCTCCCGGAGAGATGGAAGCTCTTACTCTCAAGGCAGATCTTATCAAGGGCATCGAGTCCGATACGATCAGCTTCAGCCTTGAATAATAGAAAGGAAGGGTTTAAAATGACACGTAATTTAACTTGTATAGTATGCCCTAAGGGCTGTTCCCTCACCGTTGAGCTTGACGGAAAAAATATCGTTTCGGTATCGGGTCACACCTGTAAAAGAGGAGAGGAATACGCAATAAATGAGTGCACAGCTCCTATGCGTACACTCACCACCACCGTTGCTCTTGTCGGCGGCGGAGTAGTTCCCGTAAAAACCGATAAAACCGTTCCGAAGGAGCTTCTCTTTGAGTGTATGGAAGCTGTAAACGCTGTAAAAGCTCCCGCAGACGTAAAGCTTGGTGATGTTATAATCGAAAACATTCTCGGCACGGGAGCAAATCTTGTAGCAACGAGAAACGCGTAAGAGATACTCACTCGGCGCAAATAAAAATATCGCCTTTGCTGTCAAAAAACGATGGCAAAGGCGTTTTTTACCTCTACCTTTAAAGCCCTCAAATATCTTCTCGCTTGTTTAAAATAATATTGACAAAAGGAGAAATAATATTTATAATTGTATGAGAAGATATGTGAATAAAAAGTAGAGATATTTATGAAATTCAAAAAAATTGAACTTAACGATTTTGATATCCTAAAGAAAATTTTGAATAACTATACGGGCAGGATATGCGACATCTCTCCCGCAAACCTCGTGCTGTGGAGAGATTATTACGATATATCCTATTATCTCGGTAAGGACGGATACGCTTTTCGCTTTGGCGATATGGACGACACCGTCAGCTACTACTGTGAGGCGCGCAAAGAGCTTGCCCAAAGAATCATAGCCTATGAGGGCGGAAGCACCTGCTTTAGCTGTCTTGCCCCATCCGAGCTTGAATTTTTCAAGCAGAATTTTGATTGTAATGAGCCGAGACACGAAAGAGATTGGGACGATTATATCTATAACTCGTCGGATATTATCGAGCTTAAGGGCAGACGGTACAGCGGCCAGCGCAATCATATAAACAAATTCAACAAGTTGTATCCCGATGCGGTATTTGAAGAGATAAACGACGCAAATATCGAAGCGGTGAAAGCCTTCAATCACGGATATTTCCACGAGTTTGGAAACGAAAAGGCAAAGGTCGCCGAATACGAGGAAAAATATCTTGATGAGCAGCTTGATAATCTTGATATATACTCGCAATGCACTGGGGTACTGAAGGTGTCGGGCGAGGTAGTGGGCTTCTCAATAGGAGAGATAGTCGGAAAAACTCTCATAGTCCACACCGAAAAGGCTAACACAAAGATAAACGGAGTCTATCCCGCGCTTGTAAACCGTTTTGCAAGGAAATACGCGGCAGATACGCTTTATATAAATCGCGAGGAAGACTGCGGAGAAGCGGGGCTCAGAACTTCAAAGCTCTCCTATCACCCGATAGAGATACTCGAAAAATACGCCCTTGTGGCAAAACTTAAATAAAGAGACGAGACTGTCTCGTCGCGCATAACAAGTAAAGCTTCTTGTTATGGCATATTCAAATCTTTTTAATACAATTTCATTTTGGAGGCTGTTATGGCTATCGTAACTATTATCGGCGCGGGAATGATGGGCTCGGCGCCTGCTTTCCCTGCAAGAGAAAACGGTCACGAGGTAAGACTTGTGGGAACACATCTTGACAGAGAAATAATCGACACCTCGATAAAGACCAACCGTCACCCAAAATTCACACGCGATTTTCCCAAAGGGCTGAAATTTTATCACGTCGAGGATATGGAAAAGGCTATCGACGGAGCGGATATGATAATCGGAGGCGTCAGCAGCTTTGGCGTGGATTGGTTCGGAGACTTCGTGCTCCCGAAAATACCCTCAGCTATTCCCGTGCTTACCGTAACTAAGGGACTTTACGACACGCCCGACGGCAAGCTCCTCTCTTATCCTGAGCTTTGGGAAGCGAGACTGCGCGAGAAGGGAATAGAGCGCTCTATAAACGCCGTCGGCGGTCCTTGCACAAGCTATGAGCTTGTCGCCCACGACCAGACCGAGGTAGCTTTTTGCGGAAAAGACCTCTCTGTTCTCCGCAAGCTAAGGGATATAATGACGACCGACTATTACCATATCAGTCTCTCAACCGACGTTGTCGGTATTGAGAGCGCTGTCGCTCTCAAGAACGGATATGCCCTTGGTGTCGCCCTTACGATAGGACTTTGCCAACAGCAGTTTGGACTTGACAGCGAGCTGCATTTCAACTCTCAGGCGGCTATATTCGCTCAGAGCACAAAGGAAATGTACCGTTTGCTTGATTTTCAGGGAGCGCTCTCGGTCGAAAACCTTTCGGTAGGTCTTGGAGACCTTTACGTGACGGTCTACGGCGGAAGAACCAGACTTGTCGGAATCCTTCTCGGACGCGGACTCAACATAGACGAGGCAAAAGCCGAGCTTAACGGCGTAACGCTTGAATCTCTTGTCGTTGCCGTAAGAGTTGCGCGCGCCATCAAAAAGGGAATTGCAAAGGGGACTCTTCTCGCATCGGATTTTCCGCTTCTCCTTCATATAGACGAAATACTCACAGATAAGCTCTCCGTAAATATTCCTTGGGAAGCCTTTACCTTTGAGGTATAAATAAAATATGAAAGCCTTGCGAACTAATGTGTGATGTTCTAAGAGGAGAATTTGAAAAACACAGCTAAGTGCGAGCATCGCATTTGATCGGTCAAATGCTTTATGGGCTATGCCCAAACCCTTATATAAGCAGAAAAGAGCAAGGATAAAAGGATAAAACCTTATATTCTTGCTCTTGTTTTTTTCTTCTGTCGATATGTCAACTTCGTTGACTCGATATGTTCTCGCTTTGCTCGAACTCGATATATTGTCGCTTCGCGCCAATTCGATATGATATAAATCCCTCGTTTGCGTAGCAAACATATCGAGCCACAGGCATATCGAGTTGCATCAGCAACATATCGAAAATCCCGTAAGGGATTTATATCGCTGCGTGTTCTCCGTTAAGGAGAACACGCTAATCCGCAGGGCTTTTTCAACAATTAAATACGATATTAATTATACAGAATAGCCAAAAATATATTAGCTATATTGACAGTTTTTCCACCGTATGATATAATATATAACACGATAATTTTAACCCCTATTTGCCATCTTAGGACGGCAAAAATATCAATAAGGAGATATCAAAATGAAAAAAATTATTTGGGCTTTCATATCCTTAGTCCTCGTTTTGTCCATGTGTATGGCTATTCCCGTTGCCGCATTGGATTGGATTTGGGCCGGAACAAATGAATCTAATATCAAGGACGACCGCTATGCGTTCTCATTCGCGATAGTAGGTGACACACAGATACTTTCTTCGCTCGATGCGGGCACACAAGAATCATTGAAGAATAGTTGGGGATTTGACACAACTAATCACATAGGTAAGGGGTATATCCCCGGTATCTACAACTGGATCGCTAATAACATTGAGGCAAGGAAGATCGCTCACGTTTTCTCTCTTGGAGATATTACCCAAAACCGTGTTACTGACCAGGGTAAGATCGATGGAAGAAAGGAATTTGAGCTTGCAAAGCCTGCTTGGTCGGTTCTTAACGGAAAGGTTTCTTATTCTCACGTTCGCGGAAATCACGACGATATAGCCCTCTATGATGAATTTGTTTGCGCGGATCAAACATATATGTCTCAGTTTGACGGATATTATTCGTCGGGCTCTAACGTTGGCAGAAACACATACAAAAAGCTCGACATAGGAGGGGCAAAATTCCTTCTTCTCGCGCTTGATTTCGCTCCAAGTGACGAGGTTCTCGCTTGGGCATGCGACGTCGTTGAAGAAAATCCTGACCGCCAGGTCATCATTACCACACACGGATATCTTCGTAACCAAAACAGACGCTCAAGCAAAGCTGAAGACTGGATCTCACCGCAGGAAGGCGACTCGGATAATGGTGGTGAGGAGATTTGGAATGGGCTCGTTAAAAAATACGAAAACATACTTATGGTACTGTGTGGACATTATGCCACTGAGAACCCGATAGTTGTGCGCAGATCAAAGGGTGACCATGGAAACACCGTATTTGAGATAATGATCAATCCTCAGGAGTACGACATGCAAAAAGCACCCGTAGGAATGGTTGCTATGTTCTATTTTATGAATGACGGAAAATCCTGCTCGATCGAGTATTATTCAACTATAAAGGATGAATACTGTAAGCTTAGCACTCAAAAATTGGTCTTTGCAGACCCCGTCTTCGCTACCGAAACAACTGCTCCCGCAACAACTGCTGCTCCTGCAACAACTGCACAAGAAAACTCCGGATGCAAAGCTCTTATCTTTATGCCCGCGCTTCCGATAAGCGTAGGATGCACAGCCTTTGCACTTCGCAAGAAGAAAAAAGTAAAATAAAATAGAAAATATCGGCGGTACGAATTCGTACCGCCGAATTTTTATTGCTTAGTGTACTTTTTATATACCGAACATCATATCTCCATAAGACGGGAGCGGCCAATACTCGCTCGCGGTCATAGTCTCCATGTTGTCGACTATCTCGCGAAGCTCTGTCATAAGCGGGATAACCTCGTTACAGTAGAAATCCGCCATCTTCTCGTGGTCAGAGATAGCCACAGCCTCTTCTTCTACGTCTCTGAGCTCCGCTACCTTAGCGTAAGCCTTTGCGTTAAGCGCAGAAAGCTTTTTGATAATATCCTTTTCAACCTCACAGGAAACGTCGGGCAAAACGGCAAGCTTTGCCGCAGCCGTATCTGCTACGTCGCCAACGTACTCGTTGACCGCAGGGATTATATCTCTGCCCGCCATCTCTATCATCGTGCGAGCCTCAATATTGATTATCTTAGAGTAGTTCTCAAAGAGGATATCCTTTCGAGAGCTTATCTCAGTCTCATTCATTACGCCGTGAGTTGTAAAGAGCTCGATATTCTTCTTAAGGTCAAAGCACTTATAAGCGTCAACAGAGTTCTTGAGGTTGAGAAGACCTCTCTTTTCGGCCTCCTTCTCCCACTCCTCAGAATATCCGTTTCCGTCAAATACGATTCTTCTGTGCTTTGCAAAGGTCTCTTTTATAAGAGCCGCAACAGCCGCGTCAAAATCGTCTGCCGCCTCAAGCACATCCGCAAACTGACGGAAGCTTTCTGCTACCGCAGTATTGAGAACGATATTGGGCATAGCTATATTCTGAGACGAACCAAGCATACGGAACTCAAACTTGTTACCCGTAAAGGCAAACGGAGAGGTTCTGTTTCTGTCTGTGGTGTCCTTTCTAAAGGTGGGGATAGAGGGAATACCAAGGTCCATAATACCCGCCTTCTTGCCCTTATAAACGTCGCCGTTGACGATAGAGTCGATAATGCTGTCAAGCTCTTCACCAAGGAATACCGAAACGATAGCGGGGGGCGCTTCATTTGCGCCGAGACGGTGGTCGTTACCCGCAAAAGCGACCGATATTCTCATAAGATCCTGATAGTCGTCTACCGCCTTGAGTATAGCTGCGAGGATAAGAAGGAACTTTACATTCTCGGCAGGAGTTTTGCCCGCGTCGAGAAGATTTTTGCCGCCATCGGTATTAAGCGACCAGTTGTTGTGCTTACCCGAGCCGTTCACGCCCGCATAAGGCTTTTCGTGGAGCAGGCAAACAAGACCGTGCTTCTCGGCTGTCTTCTTCATATATTCCATAATAAGAAGGTTCTGATCAACAGCCATATTTGTGGTCGCGAATATAGGAGCGAGCTCGTGCTGAGCAGGCGCTGCCTCATTGTGCTTTGTCTTAGAGTTTATTCCAAGCGTCCAGAGAGACATATCAAGGTCGCTCATAAAGGCGCTTATTCTCGATTTGAGCGGTCCGAAATAGTGGTCCTCGAGCTCCTGACCCTTGGGCGCGGGAGCGCCAAACAGAGTTCTTCCCGAATAAATAAGGTCTTTTCTCTTATTGTATATCTCTTTGTCGATAATGAAATACTCCTGCTCAGCGCCGACGGTTGTCGTAATGCGCTTTGTGGCAGCATCTCCGAAAAGGCGCAATATTCTGAGTCCCTGCGTGCTTATAGCGTCCATTGAGCGAAGCAGGGGAGTCTTTGTATCAAGCGCATCGCCTGTATAAGAGCAGAAAGCCGTAGGTATGTAGAGAGTTCCGTCCTTAACAAAAGCGTAAGAAGCGGGATCCCACGCGGTATATCCTCTCGCCTCAAAGGTAGCTCTGAGACCGCCCGAGGGGAAGGATGAAGCGTCGGATTCTCCCTTTATAAGCTCTTTTCCCGAGAATTCCATTACCACCTTACAGTTTCCGACAGGGGATATAAATGAATCGTGCTTCTCTGCGGTAACGCCCGTAAGAGGCTGGAACCAGTGAGTATAGTGTGTTGCTCCTTTTTCAATTGCCCAGTCCTTCATCGCGTTCGCAACAACGTCAGCGACAGAGGCGTCTATCGTTCTTCCGGTAGCTATGGTTTTTGTGAGGGATTTGTATACCTCTTTGGGAAGTCTTTCACGCATTACGTCGTCGTTGAATACCATGCTTCCGAAAATTTCGGGAATACTCTTCATTGTGTCAATGTCCTTTCTCAACGTATTTAACGATTTATGGGAAAATGATATACCAAAAACCGATATTTGTCAATAGTTTTTTTAATTAATATGTCGCGGTATCGAGATACCACTGTCCGTCGTCTTGCTTGACAAGCGAGAGTCTGACCTTGACTCTCGTTTCGGGAGAGCTCTCGAGATAGGTCTCGACCTCAATATTCGCAAAGCTTGAGCTTCCCGGTCTTACTACCTTTGCGGTGGAAAGATCGTATATTCTTTTTTCCTTGATAAGAGGCTGATATTCGTCAGACTCCATAAACCAGACCGTTCCGTTTTTGTCTGTGTAGTTGTAATATCTCGCGCCAAGGCTTCCGCTCACGTCGTCGGAGATAACAGCTCCCGTAAAGAGCATTTCGTATACTCCCTCAAGATACTGCTTTGAATATACCTTCTCGGCGGCTTCCTTTATCTGTTCTACCGAGGTATATTTTTCGTCAAGACGGACGTAGCTGTATCCCGCAGGGGTATCCTCGGTATAGTACAGCTCGTATTCCTTTTCCTTATAGTCGATATAGTAGTAGAAAAAGCCTTTTTCCTCGTCCTTGTATGCGAGCTCCTTATTGGACATCTGTTCGTTCGAGCGAACAAGATACTTAACTGTCTGAAGCCTGTATTCATAGACTTTTCCGAGAGTTTCGTCATTTATTACGTAAAAATAATATTTTTTACCGCTCTGCTTGTCCTCGTAAGAGGATACCTCTTTTTCCATATCAGCGCCGTTATAGGTTATCTGATAGTAATAATTTCCGTTCTCATCGAGATAAACGTAATCCTCACCGTCCTTTTGGGTCTTGCTTGAAACAAAATACAGAACCTCGGTATTACGGTAAGCGTATATTTTGCCAAGCTCCTCATCATCTATTACGTAGTAGTAATAGATTCTGTCAGAGGCGTCTCTGTAAATGAGTGTCTCGGGCTCGTATACCTTTTCATATACCTCAAGCCCCTCGCCGAACAATACCTCGTTTATCTCATAAGATGCTTCTATCAGCTCCTTTAGCCTACCCTCTATCTCGCTATATTCGGGCGGTTTTGAGCAGGATGTCAAAGAGAGCGCCGTCATAATTACGCAAAGCGCTATTATCAGGATCTTTTTCATAAATTCCTCTTTTTACAGTAAGAAAAGGGAGCACCTTTTCTTACTGTATATTTTTTATTCTGTTACCTCTACGGTCTCCTCGATAACGTCTGTTTCTCCGTTCTCGATATCCTCGCCGTCTTCCTTTTGTACCTTTGTAAAGTTAACGAGCGCCTGACCCTCAGCAAGTCTCATAACGATAACACCGCCCGCAGTTCTCGAATATGTCGGGATATCTCTTGCGGGAGTTCTTATGATAGTACCCGAATCGGTTATCATCATAATATCGTCCTCATCGTCAACAGCAGCGATACCGCAAAGCTTGCCCGTCTTCTCGCTCAGATTATGACATACAACTCCGTGTCCTCCGCGGTTCTTCATAACTCTGAAGTCATCAAACGGCGTCTTCTTTCCGTATCCATTACGTGTGATGGTAATAAGCTGCTTTGTGTCATCGACAACGGTAACACCCGTTACGTAGTCGCCGTCGCGCAAACTGATTCCGCGAACGCCTCGCGCGGTTCTGCCCATGCATCTTACGTTCGCCTCGGTATAGCGTACGGCAGAGCCGTTTGCGGTCGCGATAACGATATCGCACTCGCCCATAGTGTGCATAACGAATACGAGCTCGTCGTCCTCGTCAAGCGTGAGCGCTATCTTTCCGCCCTTGCGCTGATACTCGTACTCCTTAAGGAGAGTACGCTTGATCACACCGTTTTTCGTGACCATCGTAAGATATTCGTTGTCGCTAAAGTCGGAGATACTGATAAGCGCGGTTATCTTCTCGTCGGGAAGCATCTCGATAATGTTTACGATATTCGTGCCCTTTGCGGTTCTTGAGGATTCGGGTATCTGATATGCCTTGCGCATATGTACCTTACCCTTGTTTGTGAACATCATCAGGTAGGAGTGGCTCTCTACCGCAATAACCTGCTCTATAAAGTCCTCCTCCTTCGTGGACATACCGATAATACCCTTTCCGCCTCGTCTTTGCGCAGAGTAGGTATCGGCGGGCAAACGCTTGATATATCCCGCGTGTGTCATCGTGATGACGCACTTATGTCTCTCAATAAGGTCCTCAAGGTCTATATCGTCGGTAGCGGCGACGATATCTGTTCTTCTTTCGTCGGAGAATTTATTCTTTATCTCAAGCATTTCTCTCTTTATTATCTCGTCTATCTTCACGGGGTCTGCAAGAATACCCTCAAGCTCAACGATTATAGCGTGAAGTCTTGCAAGCTCGTCCTCAATCTTATCTCTTTCCATACCCGTCAGCTTTCCGAGAGTCATCTCAACGATAGCCTGCGCCTGAGTGTCTGTGAGCTGGCGCACGTTTCCGAGAGTATCCTCAAAGCCGTCCTTAAAGGTAACCGTGAAAAACTCTGCCATAAGTCTTTCCTTAGCCTCGGGAATAGATTTAGAGGTCTTCATTATCTCGATAACTCTGTCGATATTATCGATAGCTATATGATATCCCTCAAAGATATGAGCCTTTGCGAGCGCCTTGTCAAGATCAAATTTTACTCTTCTGTAAATAACAGATTTCTGGTGATCTATATAGTTATCGAGTATCTGCGGAAGCGAGAGTATCTTAGGCTCGTTGTTTACGAGAGCGAGCATATTTACAGCGCAGGTATCCTGAAGCTGAGAATATTTGTAGAGCTGATTAAGGATTATCTGACCGTTTGCGTCGCGTCTGTATTCGATAACGATACGCATACCGTCTCTGCCCGACTCGTCGCGCATATCGGTTATGCCTTCTATTCTCTTATCGTTTACAAGGTCGGCGATCGCCTTACAGAGCATACTCTTATTTACACCGTAAGGTATCTCTGTTACAATTATTCTGTGCTTATCCTCCTCGACCTCTGCCTTTGCGCGAACGGTTATCCTGCCGCGTCCCGTGGTATATGCCTGAAGGATACCCGAAGTGCCGTAAATAGTAGCGTAAGTCGGGAAATCGGGGCCCTTGACGTATTCCATAAGCTCGGGAACGGTACAGTCGGGGTGGTCTATTCTGTAAACGGTAGCATCGATGACCTCACCGAGATTGTGAGGGGGTATATTTGTCGCCATACCGACGGCAATTCCCACAGCTCCGTTTACAAGCAGGTTAGGAAATCTCGAGGGAAGTACCTTAGGCTCTTTGCGGCGGTTATCAAAGTTAGGAACAAAATCGACGACTTCTTTTTCAAGATCCGCCATAAGCTGATCCGCGATCTTTGACATTCTCGCCTCGGTATAACGGTAAGCAGCAGCGCCGTCGCCGTCGACCGAGCCGAAGTTTCCGTGACCTTCGACAAGGGGATATCTATACGAGAAATCCTGTGCCATACGTACCATAGTTCCGTAAACGGCAGAGTCACCGTGAGGATGGTAACGTCCAAGCACGTTACCGACGGTCGTAGCCGACTTTCTGAACGGCTTGTCATAAGTAAGATTATCCTCGTACATAGCGTACATAATTCTTCTCTGACCGGGCTTCATTCCGTCTCTCGCATCGGGAAGCGCGCGGGCAGCTATAACAGACATTGAATATTCGATAAAGGATTTTTTGACTTCCTTTTCCATTTCGACGTCAACTATTTTTTGATCTCTGAATTCTATATTTTCGTTTTGCAATTTAATCTACACGCCTTTCTGAATATTTGAACTGACAAACAAGTTTTGAACATACTTTTCAACACACTGTGGAAAACTCAAACCCTTGTAAACAATAGCTTTTTTGGATCATATAACAGGGTTTTCCAAAGTAATATTTCTCAAATATCAAGGTTTTCAGCAAATTTTGCGTTCTGCTCGATAAATTCACGTCTTGGCTCAACGCTGTCTCCCATAAGGAGCGAGAACATTGCGTCACACGCCATAGCGTCCTCAACAGTAACCTTAAGGAGCGTACGCTTTTCAGGGTCCATAGTTGTTTCCCAAAGCTGATCCGCATCCATTTCTCCAAGACCCTTGTATCTGTCTGCCTCAGCGTTTCCGCCAAGCTCTTTTATCTTCTCGTCTCTTTCGGCATCCGAGAAGGCGTAAAGCTCGGGGCCCTTTCCGCTTCTCTTATATACACGGTAGAGCGGAGGCTGAGCGAGATAAACGTGTCCTTCATCTATAAGCTGTCTCATATGACGGAAGAAGAAGGTGAGAAGAAGTATTCTTATATGCGAGCCGTCAACGTCGGCATCCGCCATTATGATTATCTTTCCGTATCTGAGCTTTGATATATCAAAATCCTCACCTATACCGCAGCCAAGCGCCTGAATTATAGGAATGAGCGAGGGATTGGAATAGACCTTATCAAGTCTGTTCTTTTCAACGTTAAGAACCTTTCCGCGAAGCGGAAGGATAGCTTGGAAGCGTGAATTTCTTCCCATCTTCGCAGAACCGCCCGCAGAATCTCCCTCTACGAGATAGAGCTCTGTAAGCTCCATATTTCTCTCGTTGCAGTCAGCAAGCTTTTCGGGAAGTGCCGAGCTTCCGAGAATACCCTTACGTCTTGTAAGCTCTCTTGCCTTTCTTGCCGCCTCTCTTGCTCTCGACGCGGCAAGAGCCTTGTCAAGAATAGCTCTCGCAGGCGCGGGATTTTCCTCAAAATATTCGGCAAGCTTCGTATTAACTGTATTTTCAACCAGAGTTCTTATCTCAGAGTTACCGAGCTTTGCTTTGGTCTGGCTCTCGAACTGAGCATCCTCAAGCTTAACGCTTACGATAGCGCATATACCCTCGCGCACGTCCTCGCCCGAAAGGTTCTTATCGCTGTCCTTAAGTATTCCCGCTTTTCTGGCGTAATCGTTTATTACCTTTGTAAGACCTGCCTTAAATCCCGTCTCGTGCATACCGCCCTCGATGGTATTCATATTGTTGGCAAAGGTCATAATAAGCTCGTTATAGGAATCGTTATACTGAAGCGCTACCTCACAGACACTAGTTCCTTTTTCGCCTCTCATATATATTACGTCGCTGTGTATAAGCTCGCAGTGCTTATTTTCATTGAGATAAGTAACGAAGCTTTTTATACCGCCCTCAAAGTGAAATTCATTCTCAAAGGGCTCCTCGGGACGCATATCGGTAAGAACTATTCTTATACCCGCGTTGAGAAACGCCTGCTCTCTCATTCTGTTTGCGAGAGTTTCATAATCGAAAACAGTTTCCTCGAATATGGTGGGGTCGGGTTTAAATGTAACCTTAACTCCGCTCTTTCTTTCGGGGTCCATAGGAGCGGGAGCAAACTTTCTCGCAACGCATCCTCTTTCAAATCTCTCTGTAAATCTCTCACCCTCGTAGACGTCATCAAGCTCTACCCACTCGGAAAGCGCGTTTACGACAGAAGCACCCACTCCGTGAAGTCCGCCCGCTATCTTATATCCGCCTCCACCGAATTTTCCGCCCGCGTGAAGTATCGTATATACTACCTCGGGGGTAGGGATACCCTGCTTTGGGTGGATACCCGTGGGTATTCCTCGTCCGTTATCCTCAACGGTAACGCTGTTATCGGGATTTATAGTAACCTTTATCTTTGAACAAAATCCCGCGAGAGCCTCGTCTATCGAGTTGTCCACTATCTCATATACAAGATGGTGCAGACC
Source organism: Eubacteriales bacterium (assembly GCA_045602205.1). GTDB lineage: Bacteria > Bacillota > Clostridia > Oscillospirales > CAG-272 > HGM12713. The sequence goes on along the minus strand of JAZSBF010000052.1, from coordinate 8,075 downwards.
TCTTATAGACGTAGTTCCTATATACATTCCAGGACGTTTTCTTACAGCTTCCAGACCTTCCAGAACTTGTATTTGATTTTCATTGTAAGATTCGTGCTCGAAATTTTCCATTATTCTGACCTTTCCTCTTATTTATTGTTGTTTTCAGCGTGTGATATTCTTCCGTAAAGTGAGGAGCTTGAAAGCTGTGAAAAGCAAACGCTCACGCTCTCTCCCTCACGGTAAAGCACAAATGATTTCGGTATTTCGTCATTTGCGCTCTCAATAATATTTTTCTTTTGAGATTCGCTCAAAAATTTTCTTGTTATCATAGATACCGTAGCATTGTCCATATCGAAAATGCCGATTATATCTTTTTCTCTTATATTTTTGTTATTGCCCACATGAAGAAACATAATATTTTCCGTTTCTGACGTTTATTTTTTTTGCGTTATTGTCAAATACAGACTCACAGCTCGTCATTATGACCTGCTTTGACTCTATCTTGTTTATAAGATATTCTCGTCTTGAGGAATCGAGCTCCGAGAGAACGTCGTCAAGAAGCAGAGACGGATAATCTCCAAACTCCTCGCAGCATATATCTCCCTCAGCTATCTTAAGAGCGAGGGCGAGAGAACGCTGCTGTCCCTGAGACGCGTAAAGCCTTGCCTGCTTGCCGTTCAGCTTTATGTCTATATCATCCTTATGTATTCCCCAAAGCGTCGCCGCGGCGGCTATTTCGCGGTCATAGGCAGATGTCAAGAGAGATAAATATTTTTTTTCGGTTTCCAAAATATCAAAATATTCATCCTCATCTCCGTGAGCGGAAGAAATATACGATATGCTTGTCTTTTCCCGCTCTCCCGTCATATCCGAGAAGCATTCGGAAACACATCTGTCAACTCTCTTTACAAACTCAACTCTGTATTTTGATATAAGCGCCGCCTCGTGCGCAAGCTGTTCTGACCAAAGCTCTATCGTAGCATCAAACGACTCTCTGTCATTGTAGGCGTTTTTTATAAGCATATTTCTCTGCTTGAGTATATAATTATATCTCTGCAAGGTCTTCATATAAAGCGGATAAAGTCTGCTTATAGCGATATCGAGATAGTTTCTTCTGAGTGACGGTCCGTCTTTTATAAGAGAGAGATGCTCTGGACAGAAAAGTACCGCCCTGAAGCTTCCGACTATCTCAGACATTTTTTCTATCTTTAAATGGTTTTTTTCAACCTTTCTCTGCCTGTCACGAAAGATATGCATTTTTATGTTATTATCTCTCACACCGTCATTATAGTCGATCTCAAGCTCGGCGTGATCAGCGCCAAATCTTATTATTTCAGACGAATGAGCGGCGCGAAAGCTTTTTCCGACAGACAGATAAAAGATAGCCTCAAGCAAATTTGTTTTTCCTTGCGCGTTTTCGCCTATGAGTATATTTACTCCTTTATCAAATGAGACCTCTGCTTCCTCTATATTGCGAAAATCACGGACCTTAATTGTATTACAATACATTTTTTACAGCTAAGAAATACAACTCAGTCCTTCATTCTTACAGGAAGGATCATAAATATTTCTTCTCTGCCTTCCTCTGCCTCATCGGGCTCTATGTTTATACTCGTAAGAGGGGAGGACATAGATATTTTTATCGTATCAGAGTCGCAAGCGCGAACACTGTCTATAAGAAATTTGTTGTTAAAGGCTATAACGAGATTAGGACCTTCGTGCTCGACGACTATTTCATCGTAAGTGCTTCCCGACGCTGAAGTAGCCGATATCTTAAGGAGCTTTTCAACTATCTCAAGCTTGACGTGAGATCTTACGCTTCCCGCAATTCTTTCCTCGGTAACAAGCGCCGCTCTGTCAAGAGCAGAGAGAAGCATCTGCTTATCAAGCTTTATTGAAAGCTTGTGATTCTTTATCATTATTCTTTCAAAGTCGATATAATTTCCGTCGATAAGGCGGGAGAAGAAGGTAAGCTCTCCTATGTTGAAAACTATATGCTTTCTTGTAACATATATCTGTGTTATCTCTTCCTCGTCGTCAACTATGAGCTTATTCAGCTCATTAACCGTCTTTACGGGAACTATAAATGAATAATCAAGGCTGTCGCTTCCGTTTGTATTCTTGTTTTCAAGCTCTGTTATACGTTTGCACTTAGCGCTCTTGAATCCGTCGCAAGCAACCGTCATAATACTGTTATTTTCTATTTTAAAGAAACATCCGTTAAGAACTGCTCTCTGGTCATTTACCGCCATAGCAAATGTGACCTGACTTATCATCTTTTTAAGAATTGCCTGATTTACCGTAAAGCTTCTGTCACTTGTGAGCTCGGGGAGAGCAGGGAAATCCTCGCCTGCAAGCGCGCTCATCTTATGAGAGGATTTACCTGAGCTTATGCAAGCCGACATCTTGTCGTCAACTGTGAGTGTTATCTCATCACCGCTCATAACTCTTATTGTCTGATTAAATTTCTGAGCATTTATTATAAAGCTTCCTTCCTCTATAACTCTTGCCTCGATAGATGTTCTTACACCTTTTTCAAGGTCATAAGTGGTGAGAACGCAGGTGTCGGGATATTTTGCTTCTATAAGTATTCCTTCTATGGTGGAGAGAACAGATTTTCCCGAGACAGCGCACATAAGGGGAGATACAGCGGACATTACAACTGATTTTTTGAATACGACTTTCATTTTTTATCCTCCTTGATATTTCTGCCTTTTTCGCAGAAAGAAATAAATAAAATAATAAAGAATATAGTAGAAGAAGTAATAGGGGGTGTTGAAACTGTTTATAAGTCTCAGAGCCGTTGAAAGTATTGAATCTCGGATAAAAATATCAGATGATCACATACCCTAAAATCTTCTTAAAAGATGTTTATAAAAATACGAAATATTGATGTTTTTTCTGTTTTTTGATACGAAATTTTCTTTTCTGTTTGCGGCAAAAATTTTTCAAAAGCTTTTCAACATACAAAAAAATATATTTTCTGTTTAAAAAAATTAAAGCGCTCAAGATACGAATTTTTTAAACAGTGCGCAAAAGGTTTGATATCAATATTTCTAACCTTTTTTCAACAGGTATTTAACAGCTTTGATAACCTGTTGAAAAGTGTATCATCAACCCGATATTTCGTTTTTAAGCTCTGTTATCTCGATATTGAAGATAGAATCGGACGTAAGCTTTTTCTTTATCTTATCGATACTTGTCAGAACTGTCGAATGGTCTCTGTTAAGTATCTTTCCTATATTTGGAAGAGACATTTCAGTTATCTCTCTTATGAGATATATAACGATATGTCTTGCGTTCGCTATATCCTTGTTTCTCTTTTGTCCGATGATATCCTCTTTCGTTATTCCGTATCTCTTGAATACGGCGGTAAATATCTTATCTACCGTAACGTTTATCGGCTCAGCGCCGCCGAGAAGCTCGGAGAGGCAATCCTTTGCGATATCCATAGTTATCTTCTTTCCTGTGAGGAAGTTTATCGCGCTCAGCTTTCTCACAGCGCCCTCTATCTGTCTTATATTCGATCTGAGGTTCTCGGCAAGGAAGTTTAGAACATCGTCTGAAAGCTCGACCGATATCTGCTCTGCCTTTTTCTTGATTATCGCTATTCTCAGCTCAAGATCGGGCGGCTGGATATCTGCGATAAGTCCCCATTCAAATCTCGTTTTAAGTCTTTCCTCAAGAGTCTGGATATCCTTTGGCGGACGGTCGGACGAAAGGATTATCTGCTTTTGCTCCTCATAAAGCGAGTTGAAGGTGTGGAAAAATTCTTCCTGAGTTGAATTTTTTCCCGCGATGAACTGGATATCGTCTATAAGTAATATATCACAGTTTCTGTAAGTCTCACGGAACTTGTTCATCTCCTGCTTCGAGAGGCTTTCGATAAGCTGATTTGTAAATTCCTCGCCCTTTATATAAACTACCTTAAGGTCGTTCTTTTTCTTTTTTATCTCATTTACCACGGCGCTCATAAGGTGGGTCTTTCCAAGACCGCTCGGTCCGTAGATAAACAGGGGATTATAATCCATCGCGGGTCTCTCAGCCACGGCAACGCATGCCGCGTGAGCAAATTTATTTGAGTTTCCTACAATAAAGCTGTCAAAGGTGTATTCAAAATTGTAGTTTTGACTGTCACTCACCTTTTTGCTCTTTTCTTCCTCAAGCTTTTCCTTCTGGCTCTTTCCCATGAATTGTTGCTTTATCTGTTCTATATCCGAGGGAGTGCCGTTGAATATCAATTTTGTTTTTATCTCAAACCCGAATATTCTTGAAAATTTATCGTTTATCTTTGTGATATAATTTTCAGAAATAGTTTTATGCTTGAATTCAGAATCGGTTGAGAAGGTTATCTCGTTACCCTCAAAGGACACTATCTTAAGATCTTCAAACCACAGATCTATAACAGATTGAGGAAGATTTTCATCATCCTTAAACGATTTTTTGACCATTTCCCAGATAGCCGAGATATCGTCGATATATGACATTTAATGATAACCTCCTTTTCATTTCAAAAATGTTTATCAATTTCGCGTATATATAATAATATTATAACATATATTTATAGTTAATGCAATAAAATTTTATTATTTTTTACATTTAAAAGGCATATTTTTTACTTGACGTCGTATATTTTTTTGTGATAAAATAATGTACGTAAAAATATTTTAGTTTAAGAGGCGGATAATGAAAAAATTAAGGTACGGAGTTAAGGGAATGATGTGCTCCGCGTGTGTTGCCCACGTTGAAAAGGCGGCGGCAAAAATATGCGGAAAAGAAAATATAAACGTAAGTCTTATGACTAATTCCATAACCGTCACAGCAGACGATTCTACCGATGAGGAAAAGCTCTTTTCAGAGCTTAAAAAATCTCTTGGCTCTGCGGGATATAAGCTCCAAAAATCAAGTAATTTTGAAAACGCGGGAAAAGACGATTATCGAAAAGGGCTTATAAAGCTTGTATTCTCGATAGTAATTACCCTGATACTTATGTATATCTCGATGGGACATATGCTCTCATTGCCTCTTCCTCATATTATTTCTCATAATGGAAAAATTTTATCTTCGCTTCAATTTCTTCTTACGACAGCGGTAGTAATAATAAATTTCAAATTTTTCAAAAACGGATTTTCGGCGCTTTTCAGATTATCTCCGAATATGGATTCACTAATTGCCATAGGCTCTGCGGCGTCGGTAATATACGGTATCTTTGCTATGGTTATGATATTTTCGGGTAAGACCGAATATATTCACGAGCTCTATTTTGAGTCTGCGGCAATGATACTCACTCTTGTATCACTCGGCAAAACTCTTGAGGGAAGGGCAAAGGTAAAAGCCTCCTCGGCGATAGGAAAGCTTGCGTCTATGATGCCCGAGGTCGCAACGGTAATAAGAAACGGAGAAAATATCAAAATTTCTCTTTCCGAGATAGCAGTGGGAGATAGAGTTCTCGTGAAAGAGGGTGAGATAATCCCCGCCGACGGTGTAGTTATTGACGGCGCGGGCTCGGCAGACGAATCGGCGCTCAGCGGAGAAAGTATCCCCGTTGAAAAGAATAAGGGCGATAAAGTAAGCGCGGTATCCACACTTTTGAGCGGATATCTCGTCATAAACGTTGAGAAGGTAGGAAAAGACACAACTCTTTCAAAAATAATAGGACTTCTTGAGGACGCGGCAGCGTCAAAGGCGCGTATATCAAGAGTTGCGGATAAGGTGAGCGCGGTATTCGTGCCCGCCGTAATGCTTATCTCGCTTATAACGGCGCTTGTGTGGTTTCTTTTGGGCGAGAGCGCAAGTGTTATACTAAGACACGCTATAAGCGTGCTCGTAATATCCTGTCCTTGCGCGCTCGGTCTTGCAACTCCCACAGCGGTTATTGTAGGAACGGCGATAGGAGCAGAGCAGGGTGTGCTTATAAAGAGCGCCGAAGCGCTTGAAAATCTCAGCTCTGTAAAATATTTTATGACCGATAAAACAGGAACGCTTACCGAGGGAAGACCGACGGTAACAGACCTTGTATTGTTTCACGGTGATGAAACAGAGCTTCTTGAGGCTGCGTTTTCCGCCGAGTCAATGTCCACCCACCCGCTTGCATCGGCTATCTGCAACGAGGCTAAAAAGAGGAATATTGAGTCTCAAAATGTCAAAAATTATTTATCCGAGACGGGAATGGGTATATCGGTCGATACCGATAAGGGCGCTGTTGCCGTCGGAAAACCCGAATTTTTGCTTTCAAAGGGATTTTCGGATGATGGATGCGAAAATATACAGCTTGTACTTGAAAGGCTCGAAAAAGAGGGAAAAACGGCTGTTTGCGTGGGGTCAAATAAAAGGATAATAGGAATTATCGGAATAGCCGATACTTTGCGTGCGGATAGTATAGAAGCGATACAAGAAATAAAGGATTTGGGTATCACCACCGTTATGCTTACGGGTGACAATGCGCTCACAGCGTCCGCGGTAGCAAACAGCTGCTTCATAGACGAATATTACGCTAAATTACTTCCTCAGGATAAAGAGAGGATAATAAGAGAGTATTCGGAGAAGGGTATCACAGTTATGGTGGGAGACGGCATAAACGACGCGCCGTCACTTGCGAGAGCAGATATAGGCATAGCGATAGGCGCGGGAACAGAGGTAGCAATAGACTCTGCCGACGTAATTCTGTCAAAGAACAGTATCGCCGACGTTGTAAAGGCTATAAATCTCTCAAAGGCAACACTCAGATGCATAAAGCAAAACCTTTTCTGGGCGCTTATTTATAATTCCGTATGTATTCCGATAGCAGCCGGAGCTCTGAGCTTTGTGGGTATAGATATCTCTCCGATGATAGCCTCTGCCGCGATGAGTTTTTCGTCTGTATGCGTAGTCCTTAATTCGTTAAGGCTCAGATATATGAAAAAATAAAATTTTTATAAAAAATTCGTGGTATAGGGATATATTTTAAAGGGGCTGAGTTTCAATAACTCAGCCCCTTTAAAAAATCGGCAAAAACCGTTTTTTATAAATTTCTTAGAAATTTCTATTTTCCCAAATTTCCCGATTGTAAGAGAAATGAGACAGCAAATTCACATCCCTTAAAAAAAGCCTTTTTAACAAAGAGTGCATCAACATCGCACAATAGGTCAACATATTTTTCTACCGCCTCTTTTTGCTCCTTATTAAGTAAAGCGTTTGCTTTTTCTTGTAGCTCAACAGTCTTTTTTGTAAGCTTTCGCTCCTCATCGGTATCAATTGCGGCGCATTTGTCCCAAAGATATTCATTCCATAATTTTTCAAGTGTTTCTTTCATTGTGTTTCTCCTTTAAAAGTTGCATTCAAATAAATGCATATAATTATTATAGCATTTGTTTGAATGCCTGTCAAGCATTTTTTTGAATGCAGTGGTATAATAATATTGTAAAATCATATTTTTGAATTGGAGATAATATATGTACATTTATCAAAGGCTGAAGGATACCCGAGAAGATTCGGATAAAAAGCAAGAGGGAATTGCTTTGGTTTTAAATATTACAAGACAGCAGTATCAGCTTTATGAAAGCGGGAAGCGCGAAATGCCAATGCATCATTTTGTTACCTTGGCAAAGTATTACAATGTTTCGCTTGACTATTTGGCAGGACTTATTGACACACCGAGAAAGCTTAAATAAATATAAAAAAGCTATCTTAGTTCTTTTCGTTTATGCCTAAATGAAGCAGCCTCTTTCAATATTCTTACTTTGTGCAAAGCAAAAAGACACGCTGTATATTAAAATGGCTTACTCCTCGCGCTTTATGTTAAAGGATAGTTTGTGTTGGGGTTTTCCGTCACTTTCTGTATTTTCAGAAAGTAACCAAAGAAAAACAAGAGAGGAAAGAGCACAAAAAGCTCTCTCCTCTCTTGACACACCTCTCACATCAACACATATATCCATTATTACGTTCGCCCCGAGGATTTTGCCTAAATCGTTTCCGCGGAAAATTTGCTTGTCCCTCTGTTGCGGTGATATTGCGAAAAGCGATTAATTTATAATAAAAATGCAACACGGCGGTAGGGTACGAGTGTTTATAGAAGATTTCACCATCGTGTGATAAACAGAAACTTAAAATATGCG
>JAZSBF010000051.1:0-20015 GCA_045602205.1 Eubacteriales bacterium | reverse complement strand
AGTTTTTTGTTTTTTCTCGAAAAGCTTCTTGAAATTATCACTGAAATATGTTACAATAAATTGTTAAATAAATGTGATGGAAAGTGATAGATAATGGAATTAAAGAAAAGATATCTCAGCGCAAAAAGGGCACTTTTTGACGCGGCTTACTCAAGCCTTAACTCTCCTCAAAGAGAAGCAGTGTTCACAACGCACGGACCTCTGCTCGTCCTTGCGGGCGCAGGCAGCGGAAAGACGACGGTGCTTGTAAAAAGAATAGCATTTATTATAAAATACGGAGACGCTTATTTTTGCGATACCGTTCCCGAAGATATTTCAGAAGAAAGAGTTCAAAAGCTTGAGGCTGCGGCAAAGCTTGGCGTACCCGAGATAGAGCATATACTCCCCGAATTTATCACATCCCCCTGCGCCCCGTGGCAGATGCTTGCCATAACCTTTACGAATAAAGCGGCGAGGGAGATAAAGAATAGACTTGCGACGACCTTTGACGATGAAAACGTCGCAAACGATATATGGTCGGGCACGTTCCACTCAATATGTATGAGAATACTCAGAAAATACGGCGACCGCATAGGGTATGTCAGCGGATTTACAGTTTACGATACCGACGATACCAAAAAGGCTGTATCCGCGATAATGAAGGAACTTAACATTGAGGATAAGACCTTGCCGATAAAATCCGTAATGGCAGAGATAAGCAGGGCAAAGGAGAAGCTGATTACCCCCGATGTTTTTGCGCTCGAGTGCGCAGGGGATTTTCGTATGCGCCGCATAGCCAAAATATACACTCGTTATCAGCAAAAGCTGCTTTCCGCTAATGCGCTTGACTACGACGATATTATAATGCAGACAGTACTCCTGCTTCGCAATGATAAAGAGGTAAAAGAATATTACGCAAATAAATTCAAGTACGTTTGTGTGGACGAGTATCAGGACACAAACCACGCTCAGTTTGAGCTCACAAGGCTTCTCGGCTCGGGGTATAATAACGTTATGGTTGTGGGAGATGACGACCAGAGTATCTATAAATTCAGAGGAGCGGACATAACGAATATACTCGAATTTGACAGGACCTACAAGGATGCTAAGGTCATAAGACTTGAGCAGAATTACCGCTCCACAAAGCCTATACTTGATGCGGCAAACGAGGTCATATCAAAGAATGTAGGCAGAAAGGGAAAGACTCTTTTTACTGCGAGAGACGGCGGAGAGAAGATAAGGCTTAAGGATACCGAGGACCAGAACAGCGAGGCAAATTATATAATCGATGAGATAAGCGCGTCTGTTGCAAAAGGTGAGCGTTCATACAAGGATTTTGCCATACTTTACAGAACGAACGCGCAGTCGCAGGTCATCGAGCGTACCTTCGCAAAGAGCGGAATGCCATACCGCGTACTCTGTGGTCAGCGCTTTACCGATCGAAAGGAAATAAAGGACGTACTCGCATATTTGCAACTTGTAAATAATACAAGGGATAACGAGCGTCTTAAGAGGATAATAAACGAGCCAAAGAGAAAGATCGGCACAACGACGATAGAGGCGATAGAACGGATCGCGGCAGAGCAGGGCTGCTCTATGTTTGACGTTGTGAAAAATGCCGACAAATATATGGCTATCAAGCGCTCGGAAAAGACGCTTGTTGAGTTTGCGGGGCTTATTGAATATCTGCGCGGACTTCTTTCGACGGACATAAAGCTTGAAGCCTTTGTAAATCAAGTGCTTGACCGCTCTGGATATAGGCAGATGCTTATCGACGGAGGCGAGGAAGAGAAGGACAGACTTGACAATATCGAAGAGTTTATTTCGGGAATCATCGATTATTCAAGCAGGACCGACGAGCCGACTCTTACGGGATTTCTTGAAGAAAACGCGCTTGTATCCGAGGTCGATAAATACGACGAGGATGCCGATGCCGTCGTTATGATGACGATACATTCGGCAAAGGGACTTGAATTTCCCGTCGTATTCCTTCCCGGTATGGAGGACGGAATATTCCCGGGAATGCAGAATATTCTTGCATCCGACTCGGAGATGGAGGAGGAGCGCAGGCTTGCCTACGTTGCGATAACGAGAGCTAAGGATAAGCTGTATCTCATACATACGCATCACCGTATGCTTTACGGACGTACGTCCTACAATCCTCTCTCAAGGTTTGTCAAGGATATCCCCGACAGACTCATAGATAAAGGCGCTCAGCCGAAAAACAGTTGGGGAGAAAAGTCTGCTCCGATAAAAACCAAGTCGGCATTCAGCTACTCAAACGCGTTTAATGAAGAAAAGCTCACGGTCTCGAAGCCGCTCTTTACGAGCGCTCCGCAAGGCGCGAAATCAGAGAGATTTTCTGAGGGCGATATCGTTTCGCATATGACGTTTGGCAGAGGAGAGATACTTTCAGTCAAGCCTATGGGCGCAGACGTTCTCTACGAGGTAGCCTTTGATAAGGTCGGAACGAAAAAGCTTATGGCGACTTATGCGAGACTTAAAAAGTTAGAGAGATGACAAAAAGGGATGCAAATTTGCATCCCTTTATTTTATAGCATTTTTGTTATATATCCTTCACAATATCTCCAACTCCGTTGAATACATATCTCGGACGGTAGGGGAAGTTTCCGATATTCTCTTTTGCGGTAACGCCCGAGAGAACGAGGATAGTGTCAACGTTAGACTCTATACCCGCGATGATATCGGTGTCCATACGGTCTCCGATAAAGGCGATGTCTGCGCTGTGGAGGTCAAGCTTTTTCAGTCCGTGACGAAGCATCAGCGGGTTAGGCTTTCCCACAAAATATGCCTTTTTGCCCGTAGCTATCTCGATAGGAGCAACGAGCGAGCCTGTCGCGGGCATAATTCCTTTTTCGGTTACGCCGACTGTGTCGGGATTAGCCCCAATAAGCTTTGCGCCCTTGTTAACAAGAGCGATAGCCTTTTCTATTTTCTCAAAGGAATAGGTGCGAGTTTCTCCGATAACTACGTAGTCGGGGTTGACGTCGTTCATATATATCTTCTGGTCGTAAAGCGCCTTTGAAAGAGCGGCTTCGCCTATGACGTATGCTGTACATCCCGGCGCTTGAGAATGAAGAAATTCCGCCGTTGCCATAGCACTCGTATAAAAGTGCTCGGCACTTACCGAAAGACCCATGCGCTCAAGCTTCATACTGAGCTCGTGGGGAGTTTTTTCGGGGCTGTTTGTCAAAAAGACAAATTTTTTGTCGTTTTTGAACATCCAATCCATAAATTCTTTAACGCCGTCGAGTATCTGATTTCCGTGATATATGACACCGTCCATATCACAAATAAAGCCCTTTTTATTGATAATGTTATTCATACCGTCTGCTCCTTTGGCAATTTTTTGATTATCTTAATTCGAGGGGTATGTAACTTTGTTCCTTTTGAATAAATTTGTATCCGGGGCGGATTATCTTCTTAGATGTGTGGTATTCCTCAATTCTGTGCGCGCACCAACCCGAAACTCTTGCAATAGCAAAGAGGGGAGTATACATCTCAGTGGGAATTCCGAGCATTCTGTAAACAAGTCCGGAGTACAGGTCAACGTTTGCGCACATAACTCTGTTAGTGCCCTTGAAGGAGTTGAAAAGATCGGGAGTGATGCGTTCTATCGCTTCAAGAAGCTTGAAGTCGTCGCCGTATCCCTTTTCTATCGCAAGGCTTTCGGCATATTTTTTGAGCATAACGGCTCTGGGGTCTGACTTTGTATAGATAGCGTGGCCCATACCGTAGATAAGTCCCTTTCCGTCACAAGCCTCTTTGTTGAGGATCTTTGTGAGGAATGCGGATATCTCTTCGTCGTCGTTGACGTCGCGGATATTTTCCTTTACGCAGTCAAACATCTCCTGAACCTTTATGTTAGCTCCTCCGTGGAGAGGACCCTTGAGCGAGCCGATAGCGGCGCTTATCGCAGAATAAGTGTCTGTGCCCGATGATGAGAGCACGCGGCAGGCAAATGTGGAGTTGTTACCGCCTCCGTGCTCTGCCTGTATGACCATGCAAAGATCGAGGAGTCTTGCTTCCTCGGGAGTGAATTTCTTCGAGGAACGAAGAATTCTAAGGAAGTTTTCAGCTGTTCCCATATCGTCGCGTGCTTTGTGCAAATTAAGACTCTTTCCGTGGAATGCGCTGCGGTAGATAGCGTAGGAGTGAGCCGCGATAACGGGGAGCTTTGCTATTATGTCAACACACTGGCGAATAAGGTTGTCAAGGCTTGTATCATCGGGGTTTTTGTCGAAAGAGTAGAGCGAGAGAACACCGATTGCCATTTTGTTCATTATCGAGGTGGAGGGAACGTTTACAAGAACGTCCTCTGTGAATCTGTAAGGAAGATGACGGCGCTCAGCGAGCAGTGCGATGAAGTCATCAAGCTCGGTCTTTGTGGGGAGCTTGCCGAAAAGAAGGAGATATATACACTCCTCAAAACCAAATCTGTCCTCAGAGACGAAGCCCTCAATAAGCGAGGACATATTTATACCTCTGTATTCAAGAACTCCGTCAACGGGAGTCTTTTCACCTTCACTTACGACGTATCCGTGCGCGTTACCTATATTTGTAACGCCTGCGATAACGCCTGTTCCGTCGGGCTCGCGAAGACCTTTTTTTATACGATAGCTGTCAAAAGCGGAAGGGGGGATAGAATAAGCTGCTCTTGCAGTTGTAACCAGATCCTGAAGCTTTTCCTGATTTTTGGGATCGGGTGTAACTGCATCATTTATTATACTGACCATAATCAACCTCCTGAGGTGTAGTCCATATATCTATACATTAAAAAGTATTATATCACCTATTTTGGAAATTTGCAAGAGAAAAAATTTTTTATGCATAATGTTTACGTTTTGTTAACAATTATCGTTCTTGAAACTTTGACAAAAATCAAAGAACAATACTTTAATTATTTGGATAAAACGAAATTATCACATTTTTTGCAATTGCAGAACTCCAAGTCCAATCTTGCATTATGCATTTTGTGTGTTCTTTTGCTTTGTAGGCGCAAAGCCCCAGATTATAACGGCTATAAAGCGGATCGCGTTTGCTATAAGACTCGAATAAACAAAACCGTTAAGTCCGAAAAGGAGAGTTCCTACGATAACGATAGCGAAGAACTCAACGGCATACGCCGCGTTGAAGAAAAACTGTCGTTTCTCCCCTCTGAATTTGAGAAGGATAACCAAAAGTATTCCAGATATGAAATAGAATATCTGACCGAGTATTGAGGGCGCAATATATGGCATACATTCTCGGACGAGATCGGGATAGAGCAATTTAAGCATAAAAGGAGATATTATAGTGCATCCCGCGAAGGAGACTACTCCAAGCGCCACGGTAGCGAGAGTAGAGACAGTCCAGAATTTTTTGGTAAGTCCGCCCTTATATTTTACAAGATAACTGATAATAATTGAGTTTATAGGCGCGCTTAGTATAGCGACGACCTTGCCGAGAAGAGAGGCGGTATAATAGATAGCCACTGCACCTGCTCCCGAAAATACCATAAGGAGAATTCTGTCTGCATTGAGTGTAAGATTGTCGATGAGCGTTGAGAGGAGAAGAAATCCCATGCTCTTGCAGATGAGCGGAAAATTCTTTGACGGGGTAAGAATGTTTTTTCTGTATATCGTTCCCCAGATAACTACGAAGGCTATTCCCAAGGACTCGCCTATAAGAAAGGCAACAAGCCATTCTCCGCTTATTTTGTATACTAAAAGACCTAATAGGTATCCTACCGATACGATGTTGTAAAACATCATATAGCGGAAGAAATTAGTGTTCATCTTATATTCAACGTCCGAATAATATCTGAATGACGTGCTTATTATGAGCAAAAAGAAAATTATAGCCGATAATACCGAGGATACGCCGATATAATTCAGATATAAGACCCCTCCGACTCCGCAAATCGCAGAGAGGACGAGCAGAATTATATTGTAGTCTCCGTTGGTGTAATCAATGCTCATATCGGCGCAGGTTACCATACGTGAGTAGTTTGCCGAAGTTCCAAGTGTTCCCGAAATGATTGAAATGACAGATAGAAGCGAGAGCGCGACGCCATATCCCTCTTTCCCGAGATTTTGCTCGAGAAATGGATACATAGCGAACTGTATGACCATATTAAATATGGCGATAGCGCTGATGCTCATCGACAGATCCTTTATTTTTCTTTTGTTATTTTTTATAATATCTGCTTTCATTAATAAAATATAAAGCTCCTTGAATTTGATTTAGACAATACACTCTTAATTATACCACTTTCTTTGTATAAAGTAAATAGTTTGGAGGAAAAATATAGTTTCATTTTATATATATGTAAAAAAATTGTTATACCGTATTGCAATTTGATGAAAAATATGGTAGTATATTGTTTAATATATTCAGATTTGATGCCTTGGTATGAGGAAAGAAAGAGCTTGATGAATTGAAGGCAAAGAAGCTTGAGACTTAGGAACAATGAAACACTCAAAACCGACCTCTCCTTGATCTATGGGGAGGCGATGTTTGTTTAAAACACGGTCTGATGAATTCCAGAACTTTGAAAAACGGGGGATATTATGTCACCAAGATTTGAAAGAGAAAAGATGCTTATAGGCGAGGAGGCTCTCTCGAAGCTAAGGAGTGCGAGAGTGGCTCTTTTTGGCGTTGGCGGAGTGGGGAGCGCCGCGGCTGAAGCTCTTGCGCGCGGAGGCGTTGGAAATATTGATATAATAGATAACGACACCGTTAGCGTTACTAATATCAACCGTCAGCTTTGCGCCCTCGAGTCAACTGTGGGACGTCCCAAGGTCGAGGTGGTGGCAGATAGATTGCGTGATATTGATCCCGATATAAACGTATGCCCGATAAATCTTTTCTTTTTGCCCGACAGCGACTTCGATCTTTCGGGATACGATTATATAATCGATGCGATAGACACGGTCAGCGCCAAGATAGAGATAGCCATGAGAGCCGAAAAAGCGGGAGTGCCGCTTATAAGCTGTATGGGAACAGGAAATAAGCTTGACCCCACCGCACTTGTAATTGAGGATCTCGCAAAAACAAGTGTGTGTCCGCTTGCAAGAGTTATGAGAAGAGAGCTTAAGGCAAGGGGAATAGTGCATCTCAAGGTGGTGTATTCGAAGGAAGAGCCAAGGCGTCCGCTGTCTGATCTCTCAGAGGAGGGCGGAAAGCATCCCCCCGCAAGTATATCCTTCGTTCCGCCTGTCGCAGGCTTTATAGCTGCGGGAGAGGCGATAAGAGATATTATTGGGATCAGGAGATAGAGCTTTATGGCAAAGATAAAATGGAGAGGCGGCGCGCTGATAGCGCCTGTCCCGCCTGTTATGGTAAGCTGCGGCGAAAATGAGAAGGCTAATATAATCACGGTAGCTTGGACGGGCATCACAAATACTGTTCCGCCGAAGACCTATATTTCGGTAAGACCGAGCAGACATTCATATAGGCTCATAAAGGAGAGCGGTGAATTTGTGATAAACCTCACCCCCGCCACACTTGTGAGAGCCGCAGATTATTGCGGAATATATACGGGGGCGAAGGTAGATAAGTTTGCAAAATGCAAGCTTACCAAAGAGAGGGCGAGCGAGGTATCTTGTCCGCTTATTGCCGAGAGTCCGCTCTCGCTTGAATGTAAAGTTACAGATATAATTGAGCTTGGCTCACACGATATGTTTATGGCTGACATAGTAGCCGTCAACGTTGACGACTCTCTGCTTGACGCAAAAGGAAAGCTTCATCTTGAACGTGCGGGACTTACAGCTTACGCTCACGGTGAATATTTCGAGCTTGGAAGAAAAATAGGATATTTTGGCTTTTCCGCCGATAAAAAAGGCAGAAATCCTGCGGCGAAGCAAAATAAAAATACAAAAAAATAAAATTGTTTACAAATAAGTGTTTTATTGATAACAATAAACAGTTATTATATTATATGGGGTATTATATAACGATCTTCAGCTTCGGGGGAAAGATATGTTTGGATACGTAAAAACTTATACGCCCGAGCTTAAGGTCGGGGAATACGAATATTATAGGGGCGCGTATTGCGGACTTTGTCGCGCTATGGGCAAATGTACGGGTCAATGCTCAAGAATGACGCTTAGCTATGATTTCGCGTTTCTTGCTCTCATAAGAATAGCATTGTCGGGAGAGCAGACCGATTTTTGCCGCAAGAGGTGCTTCGTTCATCCCCTTCGCAAGAAAAAGATGATGAAGAACAATCCTCAGCTTGAGTATTGCGCTTATGCGGCGGCACTTCTTACTTATCATAAGCTTTCCGACGATATCTCGGATGAGAGCGGAAAGAAAAAATTGCTTGCGCTTATCAGTCGTCCTATGGCGAGCTCTATGAGACGCAGCGCGATAAAAAAAGGCGGACTTGAGGAGCTTGACAAGGTGATATCCGAAAAGCTTTCTGAGCTTTCGGCGTTTGAGGACTCACGTGAGGCGAGCGTTGATACCCCTGCGGAGATATTCGGAGCTCTGCTCTCAAAGATAGTCTCCTTTGGCTTTGAAGGCACACAGCTTAAGATAGCCGAGAATATAGGACGTCACGTTGGCAGATGGATATATATCACCGATGCCGCCGACGATTTCTTTGAGGACGTTAGAAAACAGAGATATAATCCCTTTGCGCTTCTTTACGGAGATAGCATAAGTGAGCGTGAGAGAGGGCTTATTGCCGACGCGCTTAAAAACGAGCTTTGTGACGCCGAGAGGGCGGTCGATCTTATTGATTTTGAGGATCGCGGTATGCTCGAGGGAATAATAAGAAACGTATTTTATCTTGGAATGCCGCATACGGTAAAGACGGTCTTGTCGGCAGACGATAAAGAATCTGGAAAAATCAGCAGAAAGGACAATTTGAATTGATATGAACGATCCATATAAGGTGCTGGGTGTTTCGTCTAACGCATCCGACGAAGAAATAAAAAAAGCATATAGAGAGCTGGCGCGCAAATATCACCCCGATAAATACCGTGACAGCGATCTTGCCGACCTTGCGAGCGAGAAGATGAAGGAGATAAACGCCGCATACGAGGAGATACAGAAGATGCGCGCTTCGGGCTCTTCGTCTCAGGGCGGATACAATTCCTACGGACAGAACGATTCGTCTACGGGCAATCCGAAATATTCACAGATAAGACGAATGATAAACAGCGGTCATTTCAACGAGGCAGACAGAATACTCGGTGAGGTAGCTTCTGAGGCGAGAGACGCCGAATGGCACTTTCTTAAGGGATATATCTTCCTTAAGAGAGGGCATTACGTTGATGCACAGAGATTTTTTGATATTGCTTGTTCAATGGATCCCTATAACAGAGAGTATGCCGCAGCTCGTGACGAGCTTGCAAGACGGGCTAACGGTTACGGAAGGGGATATAATACCACTACGGCAGGAGGATGCTCCGGTTGCGACGTTTGCTCGGGACTTATGTGCGCTGACTGTTGCTGTGAGTGCTGCGGCGGGGATCTGATATCCTGCTGTTAATGGAGATGAGAGTATGAATATAAATGAAAGAAGCGAAAAGACCAAAAGACTTGCTATATGCGCTATGCTGAGCGCGCTTGGAGTTGTGATTCTTTATATTGGTTCGCTCGTAGAGGTGCTTGATATTTCTATGGCGGCACTTGCGTCGCTTTTCGTGATATTTGCCGTAATAGAATACGGAGCTTTGGCGTGGGCTATATATGCTGTTACGGGAATACTTTCGGCAATACTTCTTCCTCAAAAGCTTCCTGCGGCGATGTATCTGCTTTTTCTGGGATTTTACCCAATAATCAAGGAGAAGATAGAGAAGCGTCAAAAGAAGGCACTTCAGTGGGGCATTAAGATAGCGGTATTTAACCTTTGCTTACTCATTTTGATCTTTTTGACAAATGCTGTGCTGTCTCTTGAATTCAGACAGATATTTGTTTTCGAGGCAGTGTTTATTCTTCTTGCAAACTTCACGTTCGTTATATACGACATAGCGATGACACGTCTTATATCACTTTATTTGTTCAGACTGAGAAAAAAATTCAGAATTAAATAAAATACAAGGGGCTGTCTCAAATGTGATTTTGAGACAGCCCCTCTTCTCATTTAGGTATATTAAGAGAAGATTTCCTCTATCGTTTCAAGTATTTTAAATCTTACTTCGTAGGTGGTAGAATCTGTCTCGGTGATTATCTTATATTGCTCTTCGGTAAGTCCGACCGATATAAAAGCATCCTCGGCAGAAGTCTTGTCTGTCGCGGCGGAAAGACACAGGGGCGGAAAGAGAACACACCACCAGTTTTGTCCCTCGGCATCGCCTATAAGGACTTGAAGCGAGAGATAATTTCCCGACGGAAAACAGAAGGACTCGTAGTTTTTCGTGGGATAATCTTCTTCGCAAAGCTTTATTTTTACGGGATAATCATAGCCCTCGTCTGAGATAGTTGCTCTTGCCGTGTCCTCAAGAGCTCCCATCTCTTCCGTTACGAGCTCTATCGCCTCCTCGCGTGTCTTGGCACAGGAAAGCTTTTCGGCGGATGCCGCGAGAATAGCGTCCCTTACCTTTAGCTTAAGGGCTTGGTCCTCCTCGGAGTCTGAATTGGCAACGACGTGCAGCCTTATAACGCTGTCGTATATATCGCTCTCCCCGTGGATCGGCATAAGAGCGACAAAAATAAAGATAAGTGATACGGAAACTGCAATAGCTAATAAATTTTTCATAAGATCTCCTTTAAAATGTTATATCTGAATGATTGCTTAATATCTTATGATTTATTCACTTTTTGCAAAAGAAGATAGAATTTCTCGGTAGCTCATGCTTGAAGAAAGATATATTTCGCCCGAAAACGACGATATTCTCTCGCTTTTCTTCTTTGAGGCAACGTAAAGCGTGAAGGCGGCGGGATTGTTTATTATTCCGTTATCCTCAAGAAGCTGTGCTACTTTATAGACCGAGCCACCACCCTCTATCAAGATACTCGCGGAATGATTGGGCTTTACAAAGGCGTAGATATCGTTTGCCAGAGAAATTATGAGAGCCGAGGCAATAAAAGAAAAAAATATCAGCGGAAGGACGAGGGCACAGATGCGCCGTATGAGCGCATTTTTGTCTGTGGACGTCTTTCCGCTGTAAAAATCATTATTCATAAATTGAATTCCTACTTTCCAAGTATCCACATAACTATAACTGTTATTATGTATATGGCGTAGCAGGCTATTGCCGAGGGCTTTGTAAGGACTTCTATGTAGGAGTTGCGAATATTGTCAAATCCCCGTATCTCGGGCTTTCGGTAGTTTGACGGATAAGAGTTTGCAAAATATTTTTTATAAAGTCTTGACGCTTCCGCGCAAAATACTGCAGCAGAGCCAAGGAATATGACGCCGAGAACGAAGACAAAAAGCTTTGTGCTTTTTGTGATGTTATAGAAGGTATTTATATACGGCTGTCCGAAAAGTCCGAAAAGATTGTATAGAAAATGCGCTATCACAGCTCCGAAAAGCGAACGCGTCGCATACATCGTCATAGCTAAGATCACGCCCGCAAATATATACATGGGCAGATTTTGAAGGTCGAAATGCAAAAGCCCGAAGAAAAGAGAGCTTATAAGTATAGCGCGCAAAACGCCGCCTTTTTCGTATTCGTGACAGATAATACCTCTGTAAACGAATTCTTCACATAAGGCAGGAAGCGCGGCGTACGCAAGGATAAGATAAAGCTTTACGGGCGCTGTGCCGTCATCCTTTGAAACAAAGGTGTCATATAGTGAAAAATTCTGAGAAAGGCTTTCAAGACCGCCGAAAAGCAGACTTATCAGTATTCCGCCCGAAGCCATTACAAAAGCGGCAGAAATAATTATTGCAACAGAATCTGCTCTTGGCAGAGATATTCTGAGCGAGCGCACGTATCTCTCACCGCTGATCCTGCACCACAGCACCGCGGGAATGAGAAATATCATCATTTGAAGAATGACGACGCTCATATATTCGTTATCTCTGTTGATCAGATTCACGTCGATTATCTTAGTGAATATAAGGAGGATATAAGTTGTCAGCACAAGCGCTGTCGGCTGAAGCACAATGTTTTTTTCAGTTTTTTTCTTTTTTGGCATTCGGTGTTATGATCCTCCTTTCAGTTATTATTGTCTCGACCGCGACGTCGTAGTATCCGTGCGGCAAAAGCTCGCAGAGAAGCTCTGAATAGACTGCTCCCACGATAGCTCCGTTAAAGCTTTTTAAAAATCTGTCGTAATATCCCTTTCCGTATCCGAGTCTGAATCCGAGTTCATCAAAGGCGAGGGCGGGTACAACGCAAAGTGCCCTTGTATCATTCGAAAAATTGGGCGCGTCCTTCGGCGGCTCGGGGATAGAATAGCTTCCGCAAACAAGCTCTGAGAGTGAGCTTACATATTTGAAGGTCATAGTCAGATCATCCTTGTTGGAGAGAGGATACGCCACCTTCTTGCCCATATCAAGAGCATTTATTGCAAGAGAGGACAGATCTATCTCTCCCTTTACGGAAGAATAAAGAAGAATAGTTTCCGCTTGTGCAAAGCAGGGAAGCGACATTATACTCTTGCAGATAGCCGCATCATATAGCGCCTTTTTGTCGGCAGGTATAAGAGAACGGCGAGCTTTAAGCTCGGATCTGAGAATATTTTTTCTTTCTCTTATGTCAAGGGACATATTAGTCTGCTATGACGGCGCAGCGAAGATCGTCTGCCACATCTTTTCCCTTGAGTATGCTTACGATAAGAAGTCCGAATTCAAGAGCTACGCCCATTCCTGCCGCGGTAAGTATTTTCCCGTCGGCGACAACACGTTTGTCTGAGAGAGAAGCGCCTATAAGCTTGTTCTCAAATCCGGGGTAGCATATTGCCTCACGGCCCTTAAGAAGTCCCATCTCACCGAGTATCATTGGAGCTGCGCAGATGGCGGCAATATACGCGCCGTTTTTAAAGGCGGAGCTTACGGCGGATGTTACTACTTCACTTTTTGCGAGATTGAGTGTACCGGGCATACCACCGGGGAGAAAAACAAGCTCGGGTGAATTGTCGGAATATTCGCTGTCAAGCATATCGGTAGTAACCTTTATTCCATGCGCGCCAACTATTTCACGCGCGCCAACTCCTACCGTCTTTACCTCGATGCCGACACGGCGCAAAAGGTCGAGAGGGCAAAGCGCCTCGATCTCCTCAAATCCCTCGGCAATAAAAAAATATACCATAAAGCAATACCTCCGTTAGTCTGAAGTAGATATAGTTTAAATTTCTCCCATATGCTCGGAGAAGAAAAATTTCAAATTTTCATCTGCCGAAAACAGCGGCTTGAGAAGTCCGTAAAGACCTTCCGTGTCGGAGTTTTCATCGGGCTCGGCAAATTTTGAAAACGACTCTGAAACAGAGCCTATCCCGACCGAGCCTTCGGTAAGATCATTTCCCGCAAGCGATACGGAAAATGAGTAACCCATACGCCGATAGGTGTCGGCAAGAGATTTGTCAGCGGCGATGAGGCAGAGAAAATCGGCGTTTTTTTCTTTTGTATAGCGCTCGCAACGCTCCATAAGATGCTTAAAAACACCTTTCCCACGATAATTCGGGTGTGTGCAGACTCCGTAGACGTAATAGCCCGTAAGTCCCGCATCCGTCTTGACGGGAACGAGCGTCGCCATAGCTATAAGTGTATCTTGCTGATACAGAGAGAGCGTATCGATATCGCTTATAGCAAACAGCTCTCTCGGTGTATTTGGACTATCGTCGAAGCAGAGGAGCCAAAGCTCCTCTTTTTCAGATGTTTTTGATTTTTTCGGTGTTAGTAGCATACTGTCAGTTGAAAAACTCGGCAAGCTTGTCCGCTTCAACCGTAGTTTCCTCGCGTAAGCGCAGATCCTTTACCTTGACTACGTTTGCTTCGAGCTCGCTCGAGCCGAGAATTACGACGTGGCTGTAATTGCCCTTTACGGCGTAATCGATCTGCTTTCCAAATTTCTTTGAGCCAATGTAAAGAGAGCTTTGAATTCCGCTTTCGCGAAGCTTTGCGACGATCTTTGTATATTCAGAGTAGGGAACATCATCAAACTTTGTTACAAGCACCTTCGTCTCCTCGGCGTATATGTCGGGAATGAGATTGTGCGTTACGAGGAAGTTCTCAAGAGTAACGTCGCCAAATCCAAAGCCTACGCCCGATACATTGGAATTCTTAACGAAAAGACCTACGAGATTATCATATCTTCCGCCGCCGAACATAGCGCGGTTGTTCTCGGGAGCGGTATCAAGCACCTCGAAAACAGTGCCCGTGTAATAATCGAGACCGCGGATTATTCCAAAGTCGAAAACGCAGTATTCTTCAAGACCGAGTGCGCGGAGCGCCTCGAAGAGATCGATAAGCTCGCAAGCTCCCTTTGACTCGGGACAAAGCGCAGCAGCCTCGGTTACGTCCATATTATAGAGTGCGTCGATCTTTGCTATTTTATCCGCGTCAAGACCGAGAGCGATAAGGTCTTTTTCATAAGCCTCGCGAGAGACCTTGTTTTTGCGGTCGATGACCTTTGATACACGTCTGCTTCCCTCGGCATCAGTGCCTGCGATAGCAGCGATAACGTCGTTGAAGAAACGGCGGTTATTGATGTGTACCTTAAACATTGAGGAGTCGGCGTCAAAGACCTTGAGCAGAGAGATAGCTGTGGATATTACCTCAAGGTCAGCCTCATAAGAGTCACAGCCGAAGATATCCACGTTTACCTGCCAGTGCTCACGCAAACGACCTCTCTGGGGATTTTCATATCTGTAAAGATTGGGGATAGAGAACCACTTGAGAGGGAAGTTGAGCTCGCATATCTTGCCTGCTACAAGGCGGGCAACGGTGGGAGTCATCTCGGGTCTTACAGCAAGGCGTCTGCCGCCTCTGTCGGTAAAATTGTAGGTCTGCTCGTTGGCGATCTCCTCTCCGCTCTTTGCGATATACATCTCAAGAGATTCGAGCATAGGTCCGTTATATTCTTCAAAAGCCGCAAGCTCAAGGGCATTTCGTATCTTGCCGAAGAACCAGTTGCGGAGCTTCATATCCGCAGGGTAGAAGTCTCTTGTACCCTTATAGGGCTTTGTTGATAAAAGCTGTGCACACATATTCAAAATCCTTTCAAACGTCGAAAAATTCAATACATTACATTATAACATAAGAAAAGGCTTTTGTCAATCACGATATAATATAATATTAATATAGTTATAATTTCAAAAACTATTGACTTTTATTATTTTAGTGTTATAATTCTTGTGAAGACAGATTTTATAGCTTTACAAAGGGGATATGCTATGAAGGCTTACAAGAATGAAATGGATATGACAAAGGGGTCTTTGTTAAAAAAGATCATAATGTTTTCTTTGCCGCTTGTGCTGACTGGACTTTTGCAGTGCCTATACAACGCCGCAGACCTTGTTGTTGTCGGACGTTATGAGGGGCATCTCGCGCTTGCCGCAGTGGGTAGCACGGGCGCTCTTAATAATCTGGTCGTGGGTGTTTTTATGGGACTCTCGGTCGGCGCTGGTGTTTGCGCGGCGCAGTATATCGGAGCGAAGGACTACGAAAAAGTCAAAAAGATAGTGCATACAGCATTCCTTACGGCGCTTATTCTCGGAGTAGTGGTCTCGATAGTGGCTATAATCTTTACAAGAGATCTGCTTCTGCTTATGGACACTCCAAGCGATATCATAGATCTTGCAACTCTCTATATGAGAATAGTATTTTCTGGCGTTCCCGCACTGCTTCTTTATAATTATTGCGCGGCAGTGCTTCGCTCGTCGGGAGATACTAAGCATCCTCTTATCTTCTTGAGTATATCGGGAATTGTAAACGTTATCCTTAACCTTGTTCTCGTTATATTTTTCCATCTTGGTGTTGCGGGAGTTGCGATAGCTACACTTACAGCACAAGTGCTTTCAGCGGTGATGATAGTCGTTTATATGGCGAGAAGCGACAGCTATTTGAAGATATCGTTAAAGGAATTGAAAATATCCAAAAAATATCTTGTCAGAATGTTGCTTATCGGTATTCCCTCGGGAATTCAGGGTGCGCTTTTTTCACTTTCAAACGTTGCGATACAGTCGGCAATAAACAGCTTTGACTCGGTTACTATCGCGGGCAATTCCGCGGCGGCGAACATAGAGGGCTTTATCTGGGTGGCAATGAACTCAATGCATCAGGCGGCTATAACATTTGTCGGACAGAACGTCGGAGCTAAGAACTACAAGAGAGTGGGACGAGTGCTTGTGGCGTGTCTCTGCGTCGTAACTATGACGTGGGTGATCGTTGCGGGCGTTGTGCTTCTTTTCAGATATCAGTTCCTTGACCTCTACGCAAGCGGAGACAGCGCGGTAATAGCGGCGGGAATAGCGCGAATGAGTATAATCGCGCCGACATATATATTGTGCGGATATATGGATACTATCTGCGGCGCGGTCAGGGCAATGGGCAAATCCTTTACTACTATGGTATTTACCCTTATCGGTGTCGTCGGTGTGAGAATTCTCTGGATAAACACTATATTCAAAAGCTTCAACACCCCCCTCAGTATCTATCTTTCCTATCCTGTTTCGTGGATATTCTCGATAGTTTTCAATCTCGCTATATTCCTTATAGTTTACAAGAAGGCAGTGAGAACGGGAAGGCTTGATGAAAACGAATTTGCTTTTCTGAAAAGACCGAAAAATAAAGGTGAAATAAAATAAAAAATGCAGAGCTAAGATACCTTTGTCTTAAGATATCTTAGCTCTTTTCGTTTATGCCTAAATGAAGCAGCTCTTTTTACGTTATCGATGGAGAATAAACTTATTCACCGTGAGAGGCGTCTATCTTTAGAGATTCTAACGCCTTGTCGTCAAAATATTCGAGGGGGTCTACCGAGAGATCTCCAACCGTCATCTCAAAGTGTACATGGGGCTCTTCTGCGATCTCGATCATTGCGCTCTCGCCCACAGATCCTATAAGCTGTCCCGCTCTCACGTTCGTTCCCTCGGTGATACCCTGAGGAAGTGTTTCGGAAAGATTCTTATAGATGGTGTAGCAGTCTCCGCTGTGCTTTACAGCGATGCAGTAGCCCATAAGAGTGTCTTCCCAGATCTTCGATACCTTACCGTCAGCCGCCGCATATACGGCAGCATCTTTCTCGGTAACGATGTCAACGCCTATATGGACTCTGTAATCGTTCATGGTGTTTGAATATACCTGAAGCGAGGGATCGTGCTTTTTAGAGAGTGCACCGTTTACGGGAAGGATGAAGGAGGGGAGCTTGTCCTCTACCTGCGCAGAGCCCGGCTTTGAGGGAGACGTAGGCGCTGAGGGAGTTGTCTGTGGTGCGTCGGTTGACGGCGAAGACGGTACTTGCGTTGTTGCCGTCGAGCTTTCCTTTGGAAGCTCAGGTGTCTTTTTTGAGCGGTTGGTAGCTACCGTTACCGAGATTATCACCGCAAGAGCAACTGTAAGAACTGCTGCGGTTATTATTCCGGCACGGTTTATTCGGGTATTTTTCAATTTGTTTTGTTTGTTTTGTAAATTTGTTTTTTGAGGTTTCTCAGACATTTCACTTGACTCCTTTTGAAGTTATTACTGATAGTATTTTTGCCAATATAAGTGCTTTTATTCAATTACAAGAAAAAATGATGATAATTTCTTAGGGGCGTTTCTCTATTGACTTTCGAGCGCCTATGTGATATAATAAAAAGGTGTTTTGTCGGACACGAAAAAAACAATAAACGACAATAGAAAGATTTATAAATGAAGATACTTGCAATTGGAGACATAGTTGGAAGCAAAAGTGTAGATTATCTTGCGGACAGACTTTTTCGCGTAAAGAGGGAGCTCTCTATAGATTTTGTGATAGCTAACGCCGAAAATGCTACCGAGATACACGGCGTATCCTCAAAGGACGCGCAGGGGGTGTTTGATGCGGGAGTTGATGTTATAACGCTTGGAAATCATACCTACGGAAAACGCGATATATGTGAGCTTCTCAGCTCTGAGGCGAATATAATACGCCCCGCAAACTACCCCCCTTTCGCCCCGGGCGCAGGGCACGTAACGGTAGAGAGATGCGGAAAGAGAATACTCTGCATCAATATTCTCGGGACTGCGTTTATGGAGTCTATGGCTTGTCCTTTCGCTACGGTAGATAATATTCTTCGCGATGAAAAGGGAAAATACGATATAGCAGTGCTTGACGTTCACGCCGAGGCGACCTCCGAGAAATTGGCGATAGGCAGATATTTTGACGGAAGGATAAATATCATTTTCGGAACTCATACCCACGTCCCAACTGCTGACGAACAGATATTGCAGGGCGGGACGGGATATATAACCGACCTTGGAATGAGCGGACCTGTAAACAGTATTCTCGGAACAGATCCCGTGCCTGTTATAGAAAAGCTCAGAACCAAAATGCCCACAAGATTTACTGTCGCAGACGGAGAAATAAAGGTGTGCGGAGCTATCTTTGAGCTTGATGACGGGACAAATCGAGTCACAAGTGTTCGCAGAGTCAGATTTTAGGAGGAGCGTATGGACGAAAATAACGTAAAGACAGTATCGACCGCAGCACTTGCGTATCTTGGCGACTGCGTGGTAGAGCTCTGTGTGAGAGAGCATCTTGTTGAGATGGGGCTTTCGAGCTCCTCAAGGCTTAATGCTAAGGCTCTTGACTTCGTTCGCGCGCCCAAACAGGCAGAGGCGATGAAAAATATACTTCCAATGCTTAGTGAGGAAGAAGAAGCGGTTTTCAAAAGAGGCAGAAATCTCGGACACAGCTCTGTTCCCAAATCGGCTACTGTCGCCGAATACCGTTCGGCAACGGGTATGGAGGTGCTTTTCGGCTGGCTCAAGCTTCTCGGGCGCGAGGAGAGAATTGACGAGCTCTTCAAGATAGCGTACTCTATTGATGAAAATATTAATTGATATAAAAGGAGACAAAAATGACAAATCCGATAATTGAGATCAAGGTTAAGAATTTTGGCACTATGACTGCCGAGCTCTATCCCGAAAAAGCACCCAAGACGGTTGCTAATTTTGTGAAGCTTGCAGAAGCTAACTTCTTTGAGGGACTTATATTCCACCGCATCATCAAGGGCTTTATGATACAGGGCGGAGGATATGACGAATCTATGCAGGATAAGGATACAGACGCTATCAAGGGTGAGTTCAAGGCTAACGGCTTTATGAATAACGACCTCAAGCACACACGCGGCGTGCTTTCTATGGCTCGTACCTCGGATCCCGATTCCGCTTCCTCGCAGTTCTTCATTATGCACGCTGACGCTCCTCATCTTGACGCGCAGTATGCAGGTTTTGGAAAACTTACCGACGGCTTTGACGTGCTTGACGCTATCGCATCGGTAAAGACAGGCAACTTTGGATGGTATATGCAGGACGTTCCAAAAGAGCCTGTTGTTATAGAGTCTATAAAGGTAATAAGCAAATAAGTGGAGGGGCTGTCATATTTGGCAAGATCGAAAAAGTCCTAAAAACAATAAAAAAACGTCTCAAATACGGCTGAAACTGTAAATGAGACAGTCATAAGGAAGAAATCCTTACGGATTTCAATTTTATCGGACTTTTTCTACCGCAGTTTCCTTCCTCTCGACGTATGTATATACGCCTTCGGGACGGAAACGACGCTCCTTGCTCAAATCTGCCTATCCCCGAACAGGGGGCTGTCTCAAATTTGCATTTGAGACAGCCCCTGAGCTTTTAATCATTTAAAACTCATCAGCATCCGCCGCCGCAGCAGAAAATGAGAATAAGAGCAATGATTATTATCCAGATGCAGTTGTCATCAAAAAGATTGCACAAGCAGTTATTCATTCTTGAATCCTCCTTCAAAGCGTTGGGGGAGCTCTTTGTTTTCCCCTTCGATATCATATTATGAGGTGTTTCTACTTTTTGTGACTGAAAAATACAATTTGCCAAAGGGCTGAAAAAAGAAAAAATCTGGCTAAAATATTAAAAAAATTCAAAAAGCCTATTGAGAAAAAGACGGAAATATTATATAATGTTGTTATAATAC
>JAZSBF010000050.1:0-11176 GCA_045602205.1 Eubacteriales bacterium | reverse complement strand
TAACGGCGAGCAAGGTTTTGAGTGTTGTTGCGACGAGTGTGATTACCTTATGCTTTGTTTTCCCGAATTTGATGTTCAAATCAAAGAAGAAAATATTGCTGAAAGTAAAGATAATACTACAAAATAGTCAAAAAAATGACAGAGAATGTAAAGCGTTCTCTGTCATTTTTGTAAATAAGATATTCTTTTTAAGTTCAAAAACTGTCCTTAAGAGTACGTCCCCTTTTCGTATCCGTTTTTGTTCAATAAAATATTTTATCTGAAATCGGTCATATCTGCCTTGAGCGATCTTATTCTCGTTATCGAATACCATTCATTTGAAGGGTCTCCGCTGAGTATACCGAGATTTGCTTTCATTGCTGTAATAAGCATTTCGGGATTGAGAAAATTGTCGCTTCCCGCGCTCAATGTCGCCGATATGGCGATAGTTCCCTTATCCGAGAGATATTTTGCCGACACCGAATTTATAAGAGGGATTATATCTATATCCTTCTCTCCCGATTTTGTCTTTTTGGTAAGAGTAAGCGGAGAGGTCGTAAGGAGCTTCTCGATATCCTCGGCAAGTGCTTCTGAGGAATTTTCAAGCGAAAGCTCATAACGGTATTCACAAAAAGCTATGTCCGCAAATTTAGTCTCGGGCATATATACCTCTGTGATATACATCTCGTCGGTAAGCTCCGCGTTGAGCTTTTCCATAACTACGTCGCACGAGAGCGCTCTATCAAGTCTTATATCAAGGAATTCGCACTCGCTCTGTGTTCCAACCGAGAGCGGCGTTGAAAAAACAAGCTTCGCGTGGGGATTAAATCCCTTTGTGTACCAGATAGGAAGTCCCGAGCGTACAAGCACTCTGTTAAATGTCCTTTGAAGGTCGAGATGCGATATATACTGTAAGTTCCCCACTTTGACGAATTTAAGTCTCATAGTTATCGGTTTTTCGATTTCGGGAAGCATTCGCAAAAATTCGGGTCTTGTTATTTTTTTATCTTTGGACAACACGTGCGCTCACCTCCAAGTCTGTTTGCTCCGCATCCGCTGCACTTCTCACGGCAGTTGGGCGTGGTCTTCTCTCCAAGAGCATTTTTATATTCTCTTATCAAAAAATCCTTGGTAACTCCGCAGTCGATTATATCCCACGGCAACACCTCGTCAAGTCCAAAAGCTCTGTTTGCATAAAAAGC
Source organism: Eubacteriales bacterium (assembly GCA_045602205.1). Lineage (GTDB taxonomy): Bacteria > Bacillota > Clostridia > Oscillospirales > CAG-272 > HGM12713. Next base: position 9,995 of record JAZSBF010000050.1, on the reverse strand, counting down.
AGGGTCTACTCCGCTTCTTTCAAGAACCGATATCCATTTATCGTAGTCAAAGCATTCGTCCCAAGCGTCAAACTTGAAGCCTTCCTTTGCGGCAAGCTCAAGCGCAGGAGCAAGTCGTCTGTCTCCGCGGGCAAGAACCGCCTCTATTCTGCTGACTCTCGCATCGTGATGATTGTATACGACCTTTCTGTCGGTAATACAGCTTCTGATATACTCCTGCTTTTCTTCAAGCTGCTCGATAGTATCCTGAGCTACCCACTGGAACGGCGTAAAGGGCTTGGGGATAAAGCAGGAAACGCTTATAGTGACCTGAGGCTGTCTTGCTTTGTTGCGTGTCGGACACTTATAATATGCGTCAACAACCGAGGACGCGAGCTTCGGAATACCCGCAAGGTCCTCGTTTGTTTCTGTGGGAAGTCCCTGCATAAAGTAGAGCTTTACTTTATTCTTTCCTGCTTCAAACGCCACGTTTACGGCTCTCAGAAGGTCTTCCTCACGAACGTGTTTGTTTATAACGTCCCTCATTCTCTGCGTTCCCGCTTCGGGCGCAAAGGTGAGCGAGGACGAGCGTACAGAGGCTATCTTATCCATAAGCTCCTTTGTAAAGCTGTCAACTCTGAGTGATGGCAGCGAGAGGCTGACCATATTCTCATCGGTCCATTCAAGAAGCATATCGGTAAGCGCTTCAAGCTCTGTATAATCGCTTATAGAAAGCGAGGTGAGCGATATCTCGTCATATCCGCTCGACTCAAAGAGACATTTTGCCTGCTCGTTGAGCACGTCGGGTGATTTTTCTCTTACAGGACGGTATATTATCCCCGCCTGACAGAAGCGACAGCCTCTGATACAGCCGCGGAACACCTCAAGCATAACTCGGTCATGCACCGTCTCTATATACGGCATAACGACCTTTTGGGGAAAATAGGACTTATCCATATCGGTCATTATGCGCTTGCGGACAGTTTTCGGAATATCGTCATACTTCGGCTTATATTCCTTTATAGTTCCGTCCTCGTTATAGCTTACGTCATAAAGCGACGGAACGTATATTCCCTCTATCGTGCGAGCCGCCTCGTGAAGATAATCTGCCTTCGTGTATCTCCCCTCGTCCTTCATCTTTATGTAAAGACGGCAAAGCTCGGGAAGCATTTCCTCTCCCTCTCCTATGTTAAAGAGGTCAAAAAAATCCGCAACAGGCTCGGGATTATACGCGCAAGGTCCTCCCCCTATGATTATAGGCATAGAGTCGTCTCTGTCTGCACTTCTGAACGGAATTTTTGCAAGGTCGAGCATATTGAGCACGTTCGTGTAGCTCATCTCGTATTGAAGGGTAAATCCTACCATATCAAATGCGGTGAGCTCGTCTCCGCTCTCACAAGCGGTGAGCGGAATATTGTGCTTCTTCATCTGCTCCTGCATATCTATCCACGGGTCATAAACTCTTTCGCACCAAATATCTTCGTATTCGTTGAGCGCTCCGTAAAGTATTCTGACTCCGAGATTTGACATACCTATCTCATAGGTATCGGGAAAGCAGAAAGCAAATCTTGCTTTTATTTTGCTTTTATCTTTTATTATCTGACCGTACTCTCCGCCCGAATATCTTCCGGGCTTTGAGACGGATTTGAGTATTGTGCTGATATTTTTGTTCATTTCAGTTCTCTGTTTCTTAAATTAAATATTAAAATATCTTTTTTTAGGAAGCTTAGCAAGCATAAGCGCTGTCAGAGGCAAGAACGAGATGATCTGCCAGAGTAATATGTGATACTGATTTATGGTCTTTACTTGATCAAGAGAGATCGCCACTGCCATAAGCGCTATTGCAACGCAGGATACGATCACCTGCGAAATTGACGATATACGCAGTATCTTAGCTATCCTCTTGCACCATATCTCAAGCTCAACAAGCTTAAGGCGCGACGAGCAAGCCACAGCCCCCGTATTTTTATCGGATTTTATCTCGATATTTCCGTAATAGTCATATACGTTCTTATGTACGACATTTATAGGTTTATTTGAGCTATCACGGCAATTTGCCACAAACGTGCTGTTTATTACGGGATCATAGGTCTCTATCGTACATCTGATGCCCTCAGCCTCAAGCTTCTCTGCAAAAAGCTCAAATTTAGGCTCTACGTTGTACTTTATAGAAAGCTTTGCCGCAAGGTGTCCATCAAGAACAAAGCCCAAAACTCCTCGCTGATTTTTAGAGGCATCTGCAGATGAAAGATTTATTCCGTATCTCTTAAGAAATTCCACATCTCCAAGCAAAATATTGTGTCTTGAATCGATAATAGCCTCAATGCCGTTTCTCGCTATACGTCTGATCTTAAGCTGGTATTTTCCCTTTGATATTCCGCCAAACACGTCCTTCATCGGTCCGCCAATGGCAGAATACAGAGTATCAAGATATTCTATTATCTTTCTTGAATTTTTTTCATCATAAATAACTATTCCGTTATCCTTTGCAAGACAAGGCTTGAAAAGGTGCATATCCTTAAAAATGATATAATCGCACTTTGCGTAATTTCTTACGGTATCCTCGCTTGATACAGCACAGCCCTTGGAATAAAGTCTGTTACTTGCGAAGAAGAGCGGTAGTATATGCGCCGCTACCGCACTAAGCGGAGAGAGTATGCAAAGAGTTATCATAAAGCTTGAAAGGGTTACGGTGAGAGAATTATTCAAAAGCGCCGAAACTATAAGAGCTATCGCGCTTATCACGACCATAGGCGTAATAGAATAGTTAATAAATTTATCCTCGGTCTTATGTGAATTTACAGCCGAAAAATATCCCTTTGGGAAATCAACGCTTGAAAGCTCAAAGACCTTTTTGGAATGCGGAAGTCCGCCGCGATACATCTTGTCTGACGACGAATTTGCGACCGCCTCGGTAACAAAGGTAAATTTTTCCTCCCCAGAGGAATATATCTCAAAGCACTTTGATTCTCTTTGCACCCTAAGCAGCTCTGTGAGAAGTCCAAGCAAAATATAAATTGACGCTACCGTGCCATAGGTATACGGTTTTTCGATGTCTAACACCGATATAACAATTCCGTGGATAACGGTAAATATCAAAACTATCGATATAACAGACCAAATGTCAGCCTTAAAGGTAAATGCCTTTTTCACGCCGCCCCAAAGCTCTCGCCACGCAAATATCGCCGTAAACACCAGAAGCTGAATGGCGATAAGGGGATAAAAGTCTGTTTCTCTTGATGTGAAAGAAAGCTTAAATCCTGCTCCCCCCGCAATAAGCTCGTAGAAAACAGTCAAGATAGCAAACACTCCGCATCCTATGACTCTGAGTAAGGTGAAGAGCTTTTCTTTAGCGTATACGTCGTCTATCCCGTGGATCTGAGCCTCATTCTCAAACTCTTCGCCGTCAAAGGCAAAGCTTTCGACGGGGTCAACATCGTTAGAACAAGTATTGCTTGTGTTGCTCAGATATTCTTCCATTTGATCTCTGACCGACTTATCCCTAAGCGCGCTGAAATCTCCAAATTCGATCATAAGATTCAAGACCGAATCGTCAACGTGAGTATAGCTTCCGCCGTCTTCAAGCGCGTAAGGATCGATAAATTCGCCCTCGAAATCGCCAAAATCCATTATCATTTGATTTTCGTCGACCTCGTCCTGCGCTTCCTCTGCCTCTTTCTCGTCTTCGGCAAGAGTCTCGCTGTCCTCAAACAACGCAAGCTGACCGCTGTCGTCGCTAAAGAGCTCTTTTTCATAAGCCTCGGCTTCATCTGCCTCTATTTCCTCGGACTCCGAAAGCTCGGCTTCGTCTTCAATTTTTTGAAGCTCCTCTGGGGCAGGCTCGTCGTCTGCTTCGATTTCTTCAAGAGCCCCGAGTGTATCATCATATTCGTTCGATAAGTCCTCTTCAAGCATAAATGCAAGCTCGGCTTCTTCCTCGTCTGTAAGAGGCTTTGTGTCGTCCCCCTGCTTAAGAAGGATTATATCTCCATTTTCATTCTCTATAAAGAGTCCGTCCTCAATGCTATCGTCATCGAGCGGATCAAGCTCATCGTCAAAGAAAAGCTCATCTTCCTCGCTCTCGTCGCTTGTTTCTGCAAGATCAAACGGCGGCATATCGTCAGCTTCATCAATCTCAAGCGTAAAAGATGATTCGCCTGTCTCGACAGCATCGGATATTATCTGCGGCTCAAGTTCAGGAGCATCGACTCGATCTTCCGCTGTGCTTTCTGCCTTTACGTAAAGCTCTTCCAAAGGAGTTTCACAGTCTGTTTCCACGTCTTCTTGCGTGTAAATTTCTTTGCTTGGAATATCCTGAGAAGCTGCTTCTTCGGCAATATCAGCGTCGGTATTCTCGTTATCGACAGCCTCAGCAAGAAATTCATCATCGATAGCGTAAGAAAAAGCATCGGATTCATAGCCCATATCGGACGAAATTTCTTCTTTAGCGTCGCCCATAAATTGTTCCTTAAGCTTTTCTTTTATTTCGTCATGAGATATCGAGAGCTCGGCAGAATCGGAATTATCTATATCCGCCTGCTCATCATCGCTTTCATCTCCATACGAGCTTTTGAGAAGCTTCAGAATATCATCTATATTTTGTTCTTTATTCATTTTGCCTCTCCTTTCTCAAAAATCAAGCATTTCTGTGCTGCTTTGATGCCTCGGCGAGAATTATTGCCGCGGCGGTGGATACGTTAAAGGAATTTACCTTGCCGTACATAGGAATAGAAACGATATAATCAGATCTTTCCTTAACTAACTTTGACACGCCGTCCCCCTCACTGCCAAAAACAAGCGCGCAAGGACAATTAAAATCGGTATTATAATATGCGTCTCCGCCTGCTTCCGCGGCAAATACCCATATTCCCTTTTCCTTAAGCTCCTCAATACAGCTTGCTATATTGGGAACTTTTGCTATCGCCATATGCTCAATAGCCCCCGCCGAAGCTTTCGCAACCACAGGCGTAAGTCCTACGTTTCGTCTTTTGGGAATGATTATTCCGTGTGCTCCGACGCCCTCTGCGCATCTGATAAGCGCTCCGAGGTTATGCGGGTCGGATATTCCGTCAGATATCACTATAAGAGGCTTTTCTCCCCTCTCCTTTGCTATCTCGAGTATATCCTCTACCGTTGAGTATTCTTTTTCTGCCGCCATTGCAAGCACACCCTGATGCGCGGTAAAGCCCGACATCTTATCAAGCTTTATCTTATCTACCTCAACGACGGGTATCTTCTTCTCAATAGCTTCGGCAACGATAACGACTATCGAGCCCTCACGCTCACCTCTCTGAACGAATATCTTATCAATGGCGCGTCCCGACTTCAAAAGCTCACGCACCGCGTTTCTTCCGACGACTGTGCCCTCGGATACCTCTGTCTGTGCGGGTCGTTCTGCTATATTTTGTTTTTTATAAGAGTCTCTGCGTTCGTTTCTGTTCTTGCCGTTTTTTCTGTTATCCATCTATTTATCCTCTTATTTTACTTATTACCTAATTATATCATATTTTATCGATTTTGTATATAATAAAATAAAATTTATCGTAAAAATGCCAAATAAGTCAAATAATTTCGGGGCTGTCTCAAATCTAATTGAGGCAGCCCCGCTTTTTTATTTAATTTTACTCATTCAAGAGATCAGTCTTTGAAGTATCCCTGATAAATGAGGTCTGCGTTTCCTGTAAGGGTTACGCCTTCTTCTGTATAATTTACTATAAGGTCTCCGCCGCGAAGCTTTACTGTAATATCCTCGCCCATCTTGCATATTCCGTTTTCAACGGCTGCAACGACAGCGGCGCAAGCGCCTGTTCCGCATCCGAGAGTTTCTCCATTTCCTCTCTCATAAACGCGCATCTTAATAGTTGTGGGATTTACAACGCGAATAAATTCGGTATTTATTCTTTCGGGGAATTCGCGGGCGTTCTCGAACATCGGACCTATTCTCTTTACGTCAACGCCGTCAACGTAATCGGTAAATACGACACAGTGCGGGTTACCCATAGAAACACAGGTTATCTTGTATTCCTTACCGCCAACTACCAAGGGATAATCAACGATTCTGTCCGCCTTGATAGTAGTGCAGATATTCTTAGAGAGCATACTTGCCTTGCCCATATCAACACTGACAGTGGATACCTGTCCGTTTCTCGTGTATACGGTAAGAGCCTTAATTCCGCTACCTGTCTCAACGGTGATATTTTCTTTCTTTACTATCTTGTTGTCATAGAGATATTTTCCTACGCAACGGATACAGTTACCTGCCATCTTGCCTTCGCTTCCGTCACGGTTGAATATTCTCATCTTAGCGTCGGCAACCTCAGACTTTTCAATAAGGACTATACCGTATCCGCCTATTCCGTAATGTCTGTCGCACATCTTGAGACAGAGAGACTCGGGACAACTTATGCTTCCGTCGAAGTTCTCGATGTAGATATAGTCGTCGCCCGTTCCCTGCATCTTGGAGAACTTTATGAGCTTATGCTCGGATGCCAGATTGTTGATATCAACAAGCTCTGTATTCTGCTGGTTGTAACGGCTTGCTATTATATCGGCAAGCGCGTTTGCGGTATCAAGAGAGGTAAGACAAGCCACCGAGTAATGAAGCGCCTTTCTGTGAAGGTTGATATAATCAGTGAGTGTGGAATCAAAGAGAGTTCCCGTATAAACGATATAGCTTATCTTCTCCTGCTCTATCAGCTTATAAACGTCATCGCTGTCATTTATAGAGCCTACCGAGGTAACGTTAGTTCCAAGTCCCTTTATTGCCTTAGCCGTCTCGGTAGTAGCGTATATCTTCATTCCGATATCGTCAAGCTTCTTTGCAAGAGTTACTATCTCGTAAAGGTCGTGCTCGCCAACGCTTATAAATACGCCGACGTCGCTTCCCGCGCTGGGCGCTTTAAGCTTGAAGCCTGCCGATGTAAGTCCCTTGAAAATCGCCTCATTAAGATTCTTTCCAAGTCCCAAAACTTCACCTGTGGACTTCATCTCAGGGCCGAGATAGGAGTTAGCGTCCGTGAGCTTTTCAAATGAGAACACGGGAACCTTTACCGCATAATACGGAGGTATCTTATAAAGACCCTTTCCGTATCCAAGCTCAGCCAAGGGTGCGCCAAGCATTACGCGTGTTGCAAGGTCTACCATAGGAACGCCTGTTACCTTACTGATATAAGGCACGGTTCTCGACGCTCTCGGGTTCACCTCGATAACGTAAAGCTCATTCTGATATATAAGATACTGGATATTTACAAGCCCCTTTGTTCCAAGCGCCAACGCAAGATTTTCAGAGGATTCAACAACGGTCTTCAGCATCTTATCGTTGATGCTGAAGGGAGGATATACTGCGATAGAGTCGCCGCTGTGTACTCCCGCGCGTTCAACGTGCTGCATAATACCCGGGATAAGAACGTCCGTTCCGTCAGATATAACGTCGACCTCAAGCTCTGTTCCCATCATATACTTATCAACGAGGACAGAATTTTCTATTCCGCCCGCAAGTATACGGTTCATATATGTCTCTACCTCTTTGTCGTTATAGACGATGCACATATTCTGTCCGCCGATAACGTAGGAGGGACGAAGCAATACGGGATATCCGATGGAATTAGCCGCGGCAATAGCCTCATCAAGAGTCATAACACTTGTTCCAACAGGTCGCTTTATATTGAATTTTTCAAGCAACGCGTCAAATTTTTCGCGGTCCTCTGCCGTGTCGATCCCCTCAGCGGATGTTCCGAGTATCTTTATTCCGTTATCGGCAAGGAACTGTGTAAGCTTTATAGCTGTCTGTCCGCCAAACGCAACAACTACGCCTATCGGATTTTCTACCTTGAGGATATTCATAACATCCTCCGGTGTGAGCGGCTCGAAATAGAGCCTGTCCGCAGTATCATAGTCAGTAGAAACGGTCTCGGGATTATTGTTAATGATTACAACGTCATAACCAAGCTCCTTAAGATTCCATACGCAATGTACCGAGGAATAGTCAAACTCGATTCCCTGTCCTATTCTGATAGGGCCTGAGCCGAGAACGACTATCGTCTCCTTGCCCGATTTCTTAAAGGATCTTGCCTCGCAGGCCTTATCATAGGTGGAATAGAAGTAGGGTGTCTGCGCGTCAAACTCTGCCGCGCAGGTATCGACCATCTTGTAGCTTGCGTTCATTTCGGGGTGCTCGATCTCTCCGCCTATTCTCATAAGAGCCTTATCGGTATATCCGAGCTTCTTTCCCTTCTTATACTCCTCAATACCCATACCGTTCTCTGCGATATCGTTCTCAAAGTCGGCAAGATTTTTGAGCTTATTGAGGAAGAAATAGTCTATACGAGTTATATCGTAGATAGTTTCAAGCGGAATTCCCGACTTTATTGCCTCGAATACCGTGAAAATTCTTCTGTCGTCGGATATCTTAAGACGTTCTACAACAGGAAGATCGCTGATGGGAGCGGCATTAAGAGTATCAAGAGATATCTCAGCGCCTCTTACAGCCTTCATTATAGCCATCTCAAAGCTCGGTGCTATCGACATTACCTCACCCGTAGCCTTCATCTGTGTTCCAAGCTTACGGCTAGCGCCCGTAAACTTCTCAAAGGGCCACTTGGGGAATTTAACAACACAGTAGTCGACCGTAGGCTCAAAGCAAGCGCAGGTCTTTCCTGTTATATCGTTTGTTATCTCGTCAAGGGTGTATCCAAGAGCTATCTTTGTGGTTATCTTAGCTATCGGGTATCCCGTAGCCTTACTTGCAAGCGCGGAAGAACGCGATACTCTGGGGTTTACCTCGATGACCGCATACTGCATAGAATAGGGGTCAAGAGCGAACTGACAGTTACAGCCGCCAACGATTCCGAGCGCCGAAACTATACTGAGAGACGCGTTGCGAAGCATCTGATATTCCTTGGGAGAAAGTGTCATTGCGGGAGCAACGACTATCGAGTCGCCCGTGTGGATTCCAACAGGGTCAACGTTCTCCATACTACAAACAGCGATTGCGTTGCCGGCAGAGTCGCGCATAGCCTCAAACTCTATCTCTTTCCAACCGAAGATGTACTTTTCTACAAGTATCTGCGATATTGGAGACGCGTCAAGACCGTTCTTTGCGATAATAGCAAGCTCCTCGGCGCTGTAAGCAACACCTCCGCCCGCTCCGCCAAGCGTAAACGCGGGACGTACTATTACGGGGTATCCTATTTTAGATGCTATCAAGAGAGCGTAATCAACGTCATTGGCGATATCGGAAGGAATACAAGGCTGACCTATCTCCTCCATAGTATCCTTAAAGAGCTGTCTGTCCTCTGCCTTGTCTATCGCTCTCGCGTCAGTTCCGAGAAGTCTTACGTTGTGCTCCTTGAGAAATCCCTCGTGAGAGAGCTGCATCGCAAGTGTAAGACCCGTCTGTCCGCCAAGACCTGCAAGCAGGCTGTCGGGCTTTTCTTTTTCTATTACTCTTTTGATGGTATCTACCGTAAGCGGCTCGAGATATATCTCATCAGCCATTGCGTTATCGGTCATAATGGTAGCGGGGTTAGAGTTTACGAGAACGACATTAACTCCCGCTTCCTTAAGAACGTGACAAGCCTGCGCGCCTGCATAGTCAAACTCTGCAGCCTGTCCGATAACTATCGGACCTGAGCCTATTACAAGTACTTTTCTTATATCCTTATTCAGCGGCATCTTCCGTTCCTCCCATCATCTTGATAAATTTGTCAAATATAAAGGCTGTATTTATAGGACCTGTGCACTCTTCGGGATGGAACTGCACCGAAAATGCTTTTATCGCAGGATAATCAATACCCTCGCAAGTGCCGTCGTTAGCATTGACAAAGGTTATATTTCCGTTTGTAATGCTATTGGGGGCTACTGCATATCCGTGGTTCTGTGCGGTTATGTAGGTCTGTGTTCCGCAGAGATATTTTACGGGCTGATTTGCGCCTCTGTGACCGTATTTAAGCTTAAAGGTAACTCCTCCGTTTGCGAGAGCAAGAAGCTGATGTCCCAAGGACACTCCAAATATCGGG
>JAZSBF010000049.1:0-15289 GCA_045602205.1 Eubacteriales bacterium | reverse complement strand
ATGCTAAGACCGAATCTGTTTACAAGAGAGAGCTTCTCCTCAACAGTTTCGGAATGATGCACGTCCTCTTTATACTCAGCATCGTTCTTGTCACGAAAGCTTTCACGAATAAGGTGGCGGCGGTTTGATGTTGCGTATATGAGAACGTTGTCGGGCTTGGTCTCAACACCGCCCTCGATTATCGCCTTGAGATATTTATATTCTGTCTCGTTTTCCTCAAACGAAAGGTCGTCCATATAAATTATAAATCTGTAATTTCGGTTTTTTATCTGCGAGATAACACTTGAAAGGTCCTTGAACTGATGCTTGTAAATTTCTATCATTCTAAGACCTTTATCATAGTATTTGTTGACGATAGCCTTGATGCTTGTCGATTTTCCCGTTCCGCTGTCTCCGTAGAGAAGAACGTTGTTTGCGGGTCTGCCCTCAACAAAAGCTTCGGTGTTGGCGACAAGCGCGTCCTTTTGGAGCTGATAGCCCACAAGGTCGGAGAGCATCACCTTTTCCATATTCGTGATAGGGGAGAGATAAACGCCTTCAGCGTTGTAAGCAAGTCTGAACGCCTTGTTAAGTCCAAACATTCCTACGCCGTAGTCCTTGTAGAATTGGCTGACAGCCTCAAAAACTGCCTCGCCGTCAGAAGCCTTTTCGATATCTCGGCTTAGAGCTCTGACCTTTTCGCTTACGTTTTTGTTATATATCTGCTCGCGCTTTGATATGGCTGTGTAATTTGATAGCACCGAAAAGCAGTTGATACCAAGAGAAGACTCGATAGCCGAAAAATCATAATCAAAAAGCTGCTTAAAAACAGAGCAATCATTGATTGCAAAAAGGTTTACCGTTCCTTCCTGCTTGCCCGCCTTTTCATAGGTGAAGCTGAGCGGATTTTCGTCGGTTATCAAAAAATATGTCAGATAATTATGCCAGAGATTATTGTCAAAGCCGTATTTGGTTGCGACCTCAAGAAGTCGGCGCACCTCAACAAATATCTCGGTTCTCAGATGCTCGTCTGTATCAGCGCCCCTCGAAAAGCGTTCAAAAATATCTCCGAGACGAAATAGTATAGACTCCTTTTTCGTATCACGGTAAATAATGAGATTTGAAAGTAATTTATGCATATTTAAAGCCATCCTCTCAAAAATTTTTAACATCACTGCAATTATATCTCATTTATCACTCAATGTCAACGAGAAAAATATTTTTATTTGGGAAAAAACGGAAAAAACTATTGACAAAAGTGGAATTATGTGGTAACATAAACATGTATTCAGGATAATTGCGTATGTCTCACCTATTCCGGTTCTCCTTGAACGCGAAATATGTGAGTTTTTGTTTTTATATGGGTACAAAAAAATACACGGGGGTACTCCAAAATGAATAACGGTACAGTTAAATGGTTTAATGCAGAAAAGGGTTACGGATTCATCGCTAACGATGAAGGCGGCGAAGATATATTCGTTCATTTTTCCGCTATACAGACAGAGGGCTACAAAACTCTCAAAGAGGGTCAGAAGGTTTCTTTCGATACCGAGCCCGATCCTAAGAACAGCGAAAAAATGAGAGCCATAAATGTAAAACCTCTCTGAAAAGTTTATTAAAATGGGGCTGAGAAATTCTCAGCCCCATAAAAAGTAAAGAAAGCCGTTTTCTGATAAATTTCTAAGAATTACAGTAGCTATACTGGAAAAGGGGTAAGATATGGATTTTATTGAACTTGCAAAGGCGAGATATTCGGTACGTTCTTTTAAGCAGGACGAAATTGAGGAAGAAAAGCTTCAGGTAATAATAGAGGCGGGAAGGGTAGCGCCCACCGCAAGAAATTTTCAGCCGCAAAAGGTTTATGTTGTAAGGAGCAAGGAATATAAAGGAAAGCTTGCGGAAGTCTGCCGCTTTACCTTTGACGCGCCCGTAATAATTGTTATCGGCTACGACAAGGAGCGCGATTGGAAAAACCGTCTTATGCCGCCTTACAGCTCCGGAGAGACCGATGCCGCTATCGTTTGTACGCATATGATGCTTGCGGCAACAGATATGGGAATAGGCTCGTGCTGGGTCGGATATTTCAATGCAGATGATATTGCAAAGGCGCTTGAGCTTCCCGAGAATATACAGGTAACGGCAATGCTTCCTATTGGATATCCCGCAGAGGATTCTGCTCCGATAGATATGCATTACGCCGTGCGCGAGCTTGAGGATACAGTAAGCTTCATCTGAAACATAAAAATTGCCGTTGCTTTAGCCAACGGCAATTTTTATATTACTCGAGCTCGGCAAGCAGACGCTTGTTGAACTCCTCGGCTGTATTGTAGCCCATCTTCTTTTGACGGTTATTCATAGCAGCTATCTCAAGTATGATAGCAAGATTTCGACCGGGCTTTACGGGGATAGTAAGGCTTGGAACAGATATTCCGAGAATGTCCTCGGTCTCCTCGGAAAGACCGAAACGGTCGTACATTTTTTCGGGATTCCAAGGCTCAAGCTTTACTGCAATATCTATTCTTTCGGTAAGCTTTACAGCTCCCATACCGAAAAGACGTCTTACGTCAACTATTCCTATGCCACGAAGCTCAATATAGTGTCTTATAAGCTCGGGAGCAGTTCCAACAAGGGTTTTTGAGGATACTCGGGTTATCTCAACGGCATCATCGGCAATAAGTCTGTGTCCACGCTTTACAAGCTCAATAGCAGTCTCACTCTTACCGATTCCGCTGTCTCCAAGAATAAGCATACCTTCGCCGTATACCTCAACAAGAACGCCCGAACGTGTGATTCTCGGACCGAGGTTGGTGTTGAGAGACGCAATGAGAGCCGCCATAAAAGAGCTTGTTCTGTCGCTTGTTCTGAGCAGTGGAACTTCGTACATTTTGGAATATTTTTTGAATTCGTCCAACACCTCAAGGTCGCTTGTTAAAACGACGGCTACGGGCTTGAGGGCAAAAAAACGGGCAAGCTTTTGGTCACGTTCCTCACTTATAAGCTCAGAGAGATACGTGTGCTCGGCTTTTCCGAATATCTGAATTCTGAGAGCCTCAAAGAGCTCCACAAAGCCTGCAAGGGCAAGTCCCGGACGAATTACCTCGGGACTACTTATAAGTATTTCATCACTGCTTTTAGGGAGATATATCTCCTCAAGCTGAAATTCCTTAACAAGCTTGCTTAAGGTGATAGTGCGGTTTGAATTTGGCATAATTTTTCTCCTTCAGGAAGATATTGAAAACATATTAAGTTAATTATATCACGTATTGGCGCGAAATGGAATAGCAAAACAAAAATATTAATATTTTTATTTACTTTTTTGTTAAATCGTGTTTATTCATATTTCGGTCACAAAATAGGTGTATAATATAATTCAAAATATTATTATTTTAGAGGATGTTATGAAAAGTGTATTTATAAAGGGTATTACCCTTATTCTCCTCGTGGCTGTGCTTGCCACAAGTCTTATCTCCTGCGAATCCAAGGCGATAAAGTCAAACGAAGACGCTCTTGCTGTGGTAGGAACTGTGGGAGAGTACGAGGTGAGCTATGAGGAGCTTTATTTTCTGACTCATACCTATTCCGCTTTCCTTGACGCCACTTACGGCGCGGACGCATCTGTCTCTGACAAGAAGATAACCGTTGAAGAGAATGGTGAGGATAAGGAAGTCGTTTTGTCAGAATACTACGCAGAGGAGCTCCGCGAGCTTATTTGTGAGAATATCGTTTCAAACTACGCCGTTCTCACACTTGCGAAGGAGTCGGGACTTTCTCTTGACTCTGAGGATATGAAGGAGAAGATACAGATCTCTCTTGATGCCTACATAGAAAGCGATTTTGGCGGAAAGCGCTCCGAGTATAAAAAATGGCTGAAGTCTGAGGGTATAACCGACAATTACGTAAGATTTACCTTAGGCGTTGACCATCTTTACTCAGCGCTCGTTACCGAATATCTTAAGACAGGAATAATATCCGACGACAACGATTACGTAAACGGATATATAAGAGAAAATTTCGTTCGCACGTGGCATATTATGATAAGCAACGAGGACGGCTCGTCCGCAAATTACGACCGTGCTGCCGAAGCGCTCGAAATCTTAAAGTCAGGCGAGAAGAGTATGTATAAGATGATCGGAAGCAAGTATAATGACGATCTTACCCCAGGCACGCTTGACGGACATTACTTTACTCGTGGCACTATGGATGAGGCTTACGAAAAAGCCGCGTACGCGCTTGAGGTCGGCGAGGTCAGTGATATCGTTGCTTCTGTCGGTAAGGATAACGGACGCACTATTGACTGCTACTATATAATCCAGAGACTTGAGCTCGAGGACGCTTATATAGAGAAGAATTTTGAGAGCTTGAAATCGGATTATTATATTTCGGTGGTTTACGATATGGTGGGTGAGTTAAAATCCTCATTGAACTTCAAATTCAATGAATACGGAAGCTCTTTAAATATCCTTTCGCTCGAATCTCCATCTACAACAGACCCTGTTACCGTGCTTGTTGTGGGAATTATCGTAGTGGGCACTGTTACGATAGCTCTTGTTACGGTCACCCTTGTCGTAATGAAAAAGAGAAAAGCAAAACAGCTTCGTCTTTTGGCAGAGGCTAAGAAAAGGTAATAGTATATGGCATTTTTAAAAAAGGCGCTTGCCATAATCTTGCTCCTATCAATGCTTCTGTTGAGCTCCTGTGCTTCTGCGAAGCCCATTAACTCAAGCGAGGACGATCTTCGCGTCGTGGGAAAGGTAGGAGAATATGAGGTGCTTTACGAGGAGCTCAGATTTCTCGTCCTTACCTATAAAAAGACTATGACCGAGACATATGGCGAGAACTTCTTTGAAGACCCGAAAAATCTTGAAGAGGCAAGGGAGTATATATTCGAGGCTATAAAATACAATTACGCCATCCTTCAGATGTGCCGTGAGGTCAGAATAGAGCACGACGAGCCCGTCATTCTCGATGCCGTTCAAGCTAAGGTAGAGGAAACGGTAAAGGAGCTCGGAAGCCGAAAAAAATATAAAAGATATCTTGAAGAAAATTATATGACCGACCACCTGTTCCGCTTTAATCTGTCGGTAGATATCCTTCAAAACGAGCTTATGTACGTATATACGAACGACCTTCGGATAATTGAGACTGACGATGACGCTATATACGATATAATCAAGAATGAATTTATAAGAACGCAGCATATCTATATATCCAAATCTAACGGTAAGAGCGATGCCGATAACAAAGCGGCGATAGAAAAAGCCTATTCCGAGCTTCTCGGCGGTGCGGATTTTATGTCCCTTGCCGCTAAGTACGGCGAAGACCCCGAGCTCAAAGACGAGGGCTTCTACATATTAGAGGGGTATATGAGTGAAAAATACGAGGAGTCGGCTTTTTCACTTGGCGTTGGCGAGTTCAGTGAGATAATAGAGGACGAAGGCGGATTTTATATCATCAAAAGGCTTGAGCAGGATTCCTTGTACATTATGATGAATTTTGAGACTCTCGCCGAAAGATATAAAAATTATACCTTTATTGAGATGATAAACGACACACAGGAGTCTCTTGCTTTTCTTCCAAATGAATATTTAAACTCGATAGATATTTTTGCAATAGAATAATACAGAATAAATTTGAAGGGGAGGGGAGCTATGGGCTATCCGTCAAGGAAATACCGCGTAAGCGCTTACAGACGAAGAAATTGGCGAAATATCTTGATAATAGCTCTTGCTGTCGCAGTGGCGCTTTTGATAGCATTTTTAGTCATCGGAAACCGTCTTAATTCAAGAAGCGGAAACGATGACGGCAGTGCTAATACCAAGAAGTCTGCGACCACGCAAAACACGCCCGCGCAAAGCATTCCTCTCGACTATTCCGTAAATGGATACGCAGTAAATATTGAGGGAATTACTGAGTCAAAGTTTTCTGACGCCGTAGGCGCGATCTCTCTTGAGGGAGTGAACGCTGTATCGGTGAATTTTACCTCACGGGACGGAGCGCTCCTTTATAGCTCTGAGGTGGCGAAATCTTTAGGCTATCAACAGGAAAACACAGAGCTTATAAGCGCATCGAAGCTATGCTCGTCGGCAAAATCGAAAGCATTTTTCGTAAGCGGATATATTGCGGTAAATTCTCACAGAGAGAGCGACGTAAAGATAGCGGCGGTAAAAAGGTCGTATGAGGCGGCTATCGCCTGTGAGCTTATAGAAAAGGGCGTTAGAGACGTCGTTATCCGCTGTGATGATCTTAGCGCTAAGAATATCGACGCGCTTGTGGCTCTTGGTGAAGCGATCAAGGATATTAACGGCGAGGCAAACGTAGGAATAGCGCTGAATAAGGAGCTGCTCGCACTTGAGGATTCCGCTATGCACGTCGATAAGCTGAAAAAGGCGTATAGATTTATCTGTCTCGACCTCAGCGACCCTAAGGAAGCTGATATTTGCGAGTATGTGGGAAGCTCGGTATCCGAAGATCTGATTTATATTCTCAGAGATAATATCAGAATTCTGTTACCTGTCACAGATAATGAAACGCTTGATGAGCTGAGGGCGATCCTTGCATCAAACAATGTCTCAAATTGGCAGGTAATTAACATATAATGAAAAGGAGTACGAAGATTTGTTCGTACTCCTTTTTGTATTATTTCTTGAGCTCATCATTCCACTCAATGAAATGATAGCTGTCAAGTATCTGAAAATACTTTGCCAGACGCTCATAAAGCGGATGAGCCTTTTCGCCAAAATGCTCATCAACAGAAGCTCCAAGCTCAAAGATAGTTTTTTCACCGTCGAGCATGGGCCAGAGAAAGCTTCCCATTTCGTCAAGATGTATATGTGATACCTTCGGCTTTTTGAAAAGAAGCTGCGCTATTTTGTTGAAAGCTCCTTTATTATCTATGTCGAGTGTCACGATGCCGGTATCGTCAGTACTCCAGCGCAGGTGAGACGCTCTCTTTGGGTGTCTGTCAAGATAGTTTTTGGAGATGATCTCTTTCTTTTTTTTCATAACAGATCAATTCTTTTTATCACGCTTCTTCCAAATCGTAAACTTGAGAAGAACGAGTATTACAAGTCCAAATACAACAAGTCCCGAAATACTTGCAAAGGGCTCGGGGAGATTTATAAATCCGCTGATATCGATAAGCTTATCAAGTCCGAATACAGCAAGCAGAGCAAGTACTATGCCGACAAGTCCCTCTCCCGCGATCATTCCCGAGCAGAAAAGGATACCGTCGTTTATAATTGCTTTCTTCTCGCCCTCCTCGCGCTTCTTCATTCTGTCAAATACAAGACGAACGATACCGCCCACCATAATACAAGCATTGAGATGTACAGGGAGATAGATACCGATAGCGAAGGGAAGAACAGGAATACCGATTATCTCGGCAACAACGGCGATAAACACGCCAATAAATACAAGTGCCCAGGGAAGATTTCCTTCCATAACACCCTCTATTATCATCTTCATAAGGGTTGCCTGAGGCGCTGCAAGCTCCTGAGAGCCAAATCCCCAAGCACTGTCGAGAAGGTAAAGTGTTCCGCCGATAGCGAGAGCCGCGGCAACAACACCGACGATCTCACCGATCTGCTGCTTCTTAGGAGTAGCTCCAAGGAGATATCCTGTCTTAAGGTCCTGTGAGGTATCGCCCGAGATAGCCGCTACGATACATATTATAGAACCGATAGCGATAGCACTTCTCATACCCGCCGCTCCTGTGTCGCCGGTTATCTTGAGTATAACAGTTGCGATAAGAAGCGTTGCGATAGCCATACCGGATACGGGGTTGTTACTGCTTCCTACAAGTCCGACCATTCTTGACGAAACGGTTGCAAAGAAGAAACCGAAAATAACAACGATGATAGCTCCGAGCAGAGACACGGGAATAGCGGGAACTAACCAAACGAGGAGAGTGAGCAGTGCGATAGATATAAGAACTATCCTCATACTCAGATCTCTTGCAGTACGGGATGCGTCAAGCGACTGAGCCCCCTTCATGCTCTTTATAGAGTCGCCAAAGGTTCTTACGATAAGTGGGAGAGATTTAATAAGGCTTATAATACCGCCCGCCGCAAGAGCGCCTGCGCCGATATAACGAATGTAAGAGCCCCATATAGCAGAAGCTCCGCCCTCTGCGAACATAGTCCCGATAGTAGCCGTTCCGGGATAGAGAATAGTCTCAGATCCGAAAAGAACAATGAGGGGGATAAGTACGAGCCAGCTGAGAACACCGCCCGAGAACATATAGGAGGATATTCTCGGACCGCAAATATATCCTACGCTCATTACGGCAGGATAGATCTGAGTTCCGATCTCGCCCGAATATCCCTTGACTCTGAGGGAAATCTCGCCTGGGACAGCCTTAAGACCGTCGATGACGAACTTGAAAAGAGCAGCAAAGCCCATTCCCGCAAATACTGTGGATGCGTTTGAGCCGCCTTTCTCACCCGCAAGCAGAACCTCAGCACAGGCAGTTCCTTCGGGATAGGGAAGAGTTGCGTGTTCTCTTACGATAAGCGCGTTGCGAAGAGGAACCATAAAAAATACTCCGAGAAGTCCGCCGAGAAGCGCGATAAGCGTTATCTCAAGGATGCTTGGCTTACCCATTGTTCCCTCGGCTGCCCAGAGGAAGAGCGCGGGAAGCGTGAAAATAGCGCCCGCCGCAAGCGATTCGCCCGCAGAGCCTATCGTCTGAACGATATTGCTCTCGAGAATTGAGTTTTTACGCATAATAACGCGAATAACACCCATAGCGATAACGGCAGCGGGGATAGACGCCGAAACCGTCATACCAACGCGCAGACCGAGATATGCGTTAGCTGCGCCGAATATAACTGCAAGAAGAACACCCATAATTATCGAGGTCACTGTGATCTCGGGAGTTATCTTCTCAGCGGGGATATACGGCTTAAATTCTTTTTTGTTATCCATAATTATCTCCGTTTCTTTTTCTGTTAATAACTTTAATATTGTAACATATTTTTATACATAATGCAACACTTTTTCTCTAAATATATCATAAAATAGTACTGCTTGGAGATATTTGTTTTTTCGCTTAGATAAAATTATTAAAATTTGAAACTTTTTTGAAAAAACTTGCAAAAACAATTGCGTTTAAATTGAAGATTTTTACCTAAAAAAAGGCGTTTTTATAAAATTTATCAAAAATCCACGCCCCTGTTTAGCGGGTGTATAATTGAAATTGATAAAATTTGCTGTATAATGAAATTTTTTGTTGACAGTACAAATATACTGTGATATAATAAAGGAGTAAATTGAAGCTTGCAACAAGATAACTTGCAGATTTCAAAAATGTTGTATTAAAAATTTATATAAAAAAGGGAAGGTATCCAAAAATGAGTTTTAAGAATCAGTATCTTAATGAATTGATGGAAAGAGTAGTTAAGAGAAATCCTAACGAGCCCGAACTCCACCAGACAGTAAAAGAGGGTCTTGTGTCTATCGAGCCCGTTATCGAAGCTCGCCCCGACTACATCACCTCAGGCGTTCTCGAAAGAATGGTAGAGCCCGAAAGAATAATCAAGTTCCGCGTTCCGTGGGTTGACGATAAGGGCAACGTTCAGGTAAACCGTGGATTTAGAATCCAGTTTAACAGTGCAATCGGTCCTTACAAGGGCGGTCTCAGATTCCATCCTTCTGTTAACGAAAGCATTATCAAGTTCCTTGGCTTTGAGCAGACCTTCAAGAACTCCCTCACATCGCTTCCTATGGGCGGCGGTAAGGGTGGCTCTGACTTCGACCCTCAGGGCAAATCCGACGCAGAGGTTATGCGCTTCTGCCAGAGCTTTATGACAGAGCTTGAGAGACATATCGGAGCAGACACAGACGTTCCCGCGGGTGACATCGGTGTTGGCGCTCGTGAGGTTGGATATCTCTTCGGTCAGTACAAGAGACTCCGCAACGAGTTCACAGGCGTTCTCACAGGTAAGGGACTTCCTTACGGCGGTTCTCTCATTCGTCCCGAGGCAACAGGCTTTGGAGCTGTTTATTACACCGTTGAGATGCTCAAGCACTTCAAGGACGACATAAAGGGCAAGACATTTGTTGTATCGGGCTTCGGTAACGTTGCTTGGGGTACAGTATCCAAGATCACAGAGCTTGGCGGTAAGGTAGTTACCATTTCCGGTCCTGACGGATACATATACGACGAGGACGGAGTAAATACTCCCGAGAAGATCGCGTTTATGCTTGAGATGCGCGCATCCTGCCGCAACAGAGTTCAGGATTACGCAGAAAAATTTGGCGTCCCCTTCTTTGCAGGCGAGAAGCCTTGGGGCGTTAAGGCAGATATCCTTATGCCTTGCGCAACTCAGAACGAGGTTGGTATGGCTGAAGCAGAGAAGATCGTTGCTAATGGCATCAAGTACTACGTAGAGGTTTCCAATATGCCTACAACCAACGAGGCTATTGCATACCTTAAGGCTAACGGCGTTGTAGTTGCTCCTTCCAAGGCAGTTAACGCAGGCGGTGTTGCTGTTTCGGGTCTTGAGATGTCTCAGAACTCTATGCGTTACAGCTGGAGCACAGACGAGGTTGACGCAAAGCTTCACACTATTATGACAAACATCTTCCAGAACTCTATCAAAGCTGCTAACGACTACGGTCTTGGCGACGACCTTGTTGCAGGCGCTAACATCGCAGGCTTTATAAAGGTTGCTGAGGCTATGAAGGCTCAGGGCGTTTGCTAATTGATTGAAGATCAATTATACATAACAAAAAAATGCTGTCTCAAATTTGCATTTGAGACAGCATTTTTTTATTCAATTCCCTCTGACTCCTCGGCGGGCTCTGATATCTCCTTTGCGGATTTATACGGAGCTATCATATATCTGTCTATGATCGGATATGCCGCATAGGTTACCATAAATCCGATAGCTGCCATTATGTAGAAGAAGGGAAGTATCATAGGAATTGTAATGCCCATAGGTATAAACAGTATTACGAGAGCTACGTTGAGCGCTATAAGCAATACGATGCCAAGAATTGCCATAAAGTTTCTCTTGATACCAAGCACTGTAAATATAAGCGAGTTCTTAAGTATCTTGAAGGTGCGCAGATCAAAAGTGATAAGAAGATGATAAATATAAAAGCGCATAACAAGATAAATAACAGCTATCGCGAATACCAAAAAGTACATAACGTCGTTAAAGTAAGAGCCTGTTCTTGAATAGAAATATATGAAATCAACTACGAGCACAGCTATAAAGAAGAAGTCCATAAGTCCTACCCAGAACGCCTGCTTGAAATTGCGCTTTACGGCATAGAAGAAATCCGAGAAGATAAAGACAGGGTCCCCTCTGAAAAGTCCTCTTAAAACGTAGGTCGTTCCAACATTGAACCAACCAAAAGTAACCGCCATAAAAATGCCAAGGCAAAGCAGAACGATCACTATTACGGGCGGCAAAACGGGAATACTCATCTGGGCGCTCTGAATATCAAGAAGTGCCGTAACATCCGCGCTCTGAGATATCTTTGAAATACCGTAAAGCGGTGAATACAGTATTTCGGTAGCGGTGGGGGTTTTGTATCCCGCCAAATACACATAAACAAACGCCAATATCGGAAGCATCTGGACTAAGAAAAAGAGATTGAGCCTTATAAGCTGCGAAAACTTTCTTCCAAAGAGCTTGAAGAAAAACATTAGCGTGGGCTTTCTGCTTTCCTCCGTATAGACGCCTTTTCCGTCTTTATTCATATCAAAGAGTTTAAATTTTTTATTTTCTCTATTCTTTTTCAATTGACAAACCTTGCCTTTCCTGATTCTTTATACATCTGTTTTTTTATTACTTCAAAAAATATATGAGCCAACAGTAAACTCCGTTTATGATAATTACAGAGCCTATATAAGTCAAAGTATACACTGTAAAAGGTAGCAGTACCTTTATTTTTATATTCGGCCGTCCGCTCGGTGTGGTTATCTTAAGCTTCTGCGAATATACCGCCGCTCTGTAAGCGTAATCGAGTATAAGCAACAAAATGACCGCTTTGAAAAATACGAAAACGACAAATCTAAGCCGTCCGATATTATAAGCAAAGATCGAATTTGAGATAAACGCCGATAAAAACGACACCGAAAATCCTATCCTTAAACCGTTATAAACGAGAAGAATATCCGACACTACGTAATTAAACGCCGAAAAAGAAACGACAAATATTATCAAAACCGATAATATATCCGACAAAGCGCATAACAAAATCGCCTTTATGTAATCGTAGAAGGTTTTACAGTTTATAAAAACGGTTTCAAAATGCGCGGATATACCGAGCATCGAATTCTGATAAAAGGTTTCCGATAGACTATTTACGAGCATCCATCCAATAATTATTGAGCATATCAGCATAAGAACGAACTGAAAGAGTATTTTTATACGTTCAAGCTTCTGCGGATCGCCGCGAAAATTCGAGCTAAATGAGCCTATCCCAAGAGTTATCACCCCATAAAATCAAATTTTATTAAAATTTATGAGGTAATATAAAAATTTATTACTTTTTCGCGCCTAACTCGTCCGCTCTCGCAGTGCAGGCCTTCATCGCGTCCTTTAACGCGTCAGAAAACTTATACGTCTCAAGCACCTCAAGCGCCTTCTCGGTCGTTCCGCCTTTAGATGCCACCCTTGAAGCAAGCAGAGCAGGGGAGTCTTTAGACTGTTTTACCATAGCGGCAGAGCCTATGACCATATCGCATATAGCGTCAAGCAGACCGTCCTCGGAAAGCCCCTGCTCAACAGCTCCGTTATATATAGCATCTATAAATTTAAACACGTAAGCGGGAGAGGACGAGGTCACACCGATGATACGGTTCATTTCTTCTTCCTCTATCTCAAGAATTCCTCCCGCAGAACAAAAGAGCTCTTTAACGAAATCAAAGTCACAGGAGTCAATGTCAGAATTTCTGCAAATTACCGATACACCCATTCCGATAAGCATAGGAAGGTTTGGAAGCACTCTCACGACCAAAATTTTGCCGCCGAAAGAGTCCTTGACGCTCCCAGTCGAAATGCCCGCGCCAATGGATATATAAAGCTTGTCTGCATATCCCGATGCTTTTGATATCTCGGAAAGCACCTCGGGATAATTCTGAGGCTTGACCGATATAAGTACGCTGTCAGCGCACTCAACCGCATTTTTTATAGATTCGGCAACAGATACCTTATCTGAGTATGCGGAGTGAAGGGAAGCGGTCTGAGCACTGTTTACATCGTACAGAAAGACCTCAGAAAGACCGCAGTCCGACGAGAGCGCTCCGCTTATTATCGCGTTCGCCATATTTCCAACGCCTATTACGGCAAGCTTATTACGTTTCATAGACATCTGTAATTAACCTTTCATAAGTTCCAATAAATGATTATAACATATATTTTTTAATAAACGGTAAACAAATTTATTTTTTAAAAATTTCGCAATTTTCTGCTGATTTCAAAGCCGAAGACAGAAGCGCAGGCAGATGTAGAGAGCGAGCCCTTAAAATCGTTTGCATAATCTATTCTCACGACATAATCCGACATATCCAGAACAGCTCTTGATATTCCGCGCTTTTCGCCGCCGATGATGACCAAAAGAGGCTTTTTAAGATCTGTATCAAAGAGATCGACAGAGTCTCTTATCCCAGCAGAAACCACTGTATAATCAAGCTTTTTTAAGACATCTATCGCCTCCAAGGCGTCAGACACCTGATATATATCTATAAGCTCCGAAGTACCTGCAGATGACCTTGCAACAACACCCGCAGCCCCCATCCAATTTCGGCTTCCGACGATTATGCCGTCAGCGCCCGAGGCGTAGAGCGAGCGTATGGCGTTTCCAAAATTATACGGGTCTTCAACCCCCTCAAGCATATAATAAACACCGTCTTTTTTTATATTCTCAAGCGAAAGATTTTGTATAATTCTATTTCCGCAGATAGCTATGATACCGCCGTGGGAAGAGCCGATGGTAAGCTCGGATATCTTATCGGGATCACATATCTCAAGCTCATATCCAAGTGCCTCGGAATTGGCTTTCAAAAAGCCGAATTCGGGGCGTTTGCTTTTCAGCTTATCCTTATCAAAGAGGATCTTCTCGATTTTTCTGTTATTTTTATTCAGCTTTATAGCATTTATAAGCGCTGATATTGAAGTCATTCCTTCAAAAACATTGGAATCCAGAAATTTTTCAGCCTCTTTTTTTATCATATCAATACCTCACGTGTCATATATTTTACTAAAAACAATTTAATTGGAGTTGGTGAATTTTATGATGTATATCTCATCTGAAAAAGAACGGTGCGTTATACTCGCATCATATCTTGTTGAAAACAAATCTACCGTAAGAGCGGTTGCAGCAAAATTTGGGATAAGCAAAAGCACTGTACATAAGGATATAACACAGAACTTAAAAAAAGCAAACAAGACGCTTTATTACGAGGTCCAAAGTATTCTTGAGCAAAACAAAAAGGAACGCCATATAAGAGGCGGCGAAGCAACGAAAAAGAAATACAGAGAGGCTCAGATGCCAAAAACAAGTTGAGAGCTTTTTGAGGAATTTACGAGCATTTTGGAAAATAATGGTTGACCCACGAATTCCTTGAAATATTCAAGCTTTCCCGAAAGATTTGCGTAATTTTCTATAACTCCGCTTATTCCCGGAATTATCACGGTATTGGCTTTGATAAGCTTTTTTATGTACGGGATAGCGTTTGGATTTGAAAATGAGTTAATGTCTATCATAAAAGCGGCAAGTCTTGTATTTATAAGGTGGTCCACGAGCTCGCCGTCATAGGTGGCGATAACTTTTTCAAAGGATACGAACACAGGCTTTTTCTTTTGTGCGTACAAGAGATGATTCAGACTCGGGTCGATCCACTCACGGCGGCCGTTAAAAAGAGGAAATTCACAAAAAAGAAATTGTGTTTTGCGAACAGAACATCGCTGTATCTGTTTTTGATATACGCTATCCTTATCTAAAAGCAGATTGGTATAGACCTGCGAATAAATTCCTCTCGGTTTGCAGTCGTTTATAATTTTCTGAATATTTTTCTTTTTGTCAATGTGAAAGGATAGCGGTTCGGTAAAAGGATCGTAATTCAAAAGGAAAAATATTCTGCGAAATCCGTATTCGGCATAGGTCTGCATAGTGTAACGCAAAATATCGGGATCAAAGATATCGTTAGAGATTATCAAATTATTAAAGCCCAATGACTGCATAAAAGCCTCCAAACCTCCTTAAATACGGCATTTCACGGATTTATAGCACAAAACCACCATACCCACAGCCTTCCGTGCCTAAATCTATTCCCTCAATTATACAAAATTTGCAT
>JAZSBF010000048.1:0-6495 GCA_045602205.1 Eubacteriales bacterium | reverse complement strand
TGATAATGAGCTCTTTTTTATTTTTATATCGGACTTTTTCGGTCTCGTCAAATGTGACAGCCCCGTTTTATTCGTCATATAAGAGATCGTTGATACCGACAAAGCTGTATCCTCTCTTCAAAAGCTCGGGAATTATTATCTTAAGCGCTTCATAAGTGTGAGCGCCGTGAGACACGTAGTCGTGCATCAGAATGATATCTCCGTTTTGTATCTTCTTTAGTACCTTATTGGCTATCTGCTCGGCAGAAGCGTTTTCCCAATCGCGTGTGTCGATGCTCCAAAGAATCACGTCATACTTTTTTTCAAGGCAGACCTTTTCAAGATGCTTGCTGAAAGAGCCTTCGGGAGGGCGGAGAAGCGTTGGGGTTATATTTGTAAACTCCGATATAGCCGCCTCGGTCAGTTCAAGCTCTTCTCTAATGTCAGCCTCGCTCATATTCGATACGTTTTTGTGATGATAGGTGTGATTTCCTATCTCGCAGCCGCTCTCCAAAATTTTTTGAAAGGCGTCGGGATAGTTTGCAACGTTCTGACCTATTACAAAAAAGGTGGCGGTGACTGAGTATTCATCAAGCAGATCAAGTATTCTTGGCGTGTATATCGGGTGCGGACCGTCATCAAAGGTGAGTGCTACCTTCTTTTCTGCCAAGGAGTTTTTTGTAAATACCTTCACACCGTTTGCGCTTACAGGGAATGAGGGCATAAGCAGCATTACGAGGATAAGAGAAAAAGCTAAAATTCTTTTAAACATAGCTCTATTTTGCCGTCAGCTCGTCAAGAGTTCCAAACCTGAAGCCCTGCGATTTAAGCTCACGTATAACCTCTCCGAGTATCTCTGCGTTGGTGGCAGATGTGGGATGAAGCAGAATGACAGCTCCGTTGTGGATATTATCAAATATCTTCTTCTTGGCGGCATCAGCAGACATCTGCGCGGAATTGTCCCAATCGGCATAGGCAAAGCTCCAGAATATAGTTTTATATCCAAGCTCTTGGGCATATCCTAACGTAATCTCATTAAATCTTCCCTCGGGAGGTCTGTAATATTTAGACAATTCATATCCGACCTTCTCGCGATAAAGCTCTTCAAGTGAAGCAAGCTCGCGGGCAAAATCCTCTTTAGAGGCTACTTTGGTCATATCCTTGTGGCTGTTTGTGTGATTGCAGAGAGTGTGTCCCTCGTCCGC
This sequence comes from Eubacteriales bacterium, assembly GCA_045602205.1. Lineage (GTDB taxonomy): Bacteria > Bacillota > Clostridia > Oscillospirales > CAG-272 > HGM12713. Next base: position 5,311 of record JAZSBF010000048.1, on the reverse strand, counting down.
CATTCGCTTTACGAGCTCGGTGTTTTTTGATACCAAATTCCCTAAGATGAAGAAAGCACCCGTAACCTTTTCCTCTTTCATAACGTCGAGAATTTTTTTGATATTTCCGTTCTCATATCCCGCGTCAAAGGTGAGATATATTACCTTTTCCTCGCAACCGTCTCCGTGTTTTTTATCTATATAGTAGCCGTCGAGATGCTCTATAAACTTCAATTCGGGAGCGCATATTATCTGCTTGTGCTCCTTGTTTCTGGGACAATACCAGCTTAAAGCACCCGAAGAATCGGCGTTTACTGTTCCTGAAAACGAGAGCATAACAAAGATAACTGCGAAAAAAGAAAATATTCTTTTAAAAATCATGGTTTCTATCCTCCTCGAGTAAATTCTTTTTCGCAAAATTATTTTTTCTTGTTTTGCTTCGATATAAACTTGAAAAATGTGTGAATTTTGTAATAGCGCGGAAACTATTAAAAAAATATACTTGAAGAAAACGCCAAAATGTGATAAAATAATAATATAAAATCGAAAGGCGGTGGATTTGATGGCAGATGCTAAAAAAACTGCAAGCTCGCTTCAGAAAAAGGCGAAAAATAAAGTAAAAAGAAAAGTTAGATCAAAGGCTAAATCGAAGGTAAAAAGAATACATCCGATGACTTTCGTGATATGCTTTCTTTGCCTTGCACTCGGTGTCGGAGCAGGCATTGGCGCATACTCGTTTATTTGCAGAGACGATTGCTTCAGACTAAAGGGAGACAATAATTACTCAGTTTCCGTAGGGACAGGCTTCAACTATAAGGACGAGGGCGTAAAGATAATCGAATTCGGCAAGGATATATCAAAAAAGGTCAAGGTCGAGACAAATCTCACCGAGACCGAAAACGGAGCATATACGGCAGACACCTCAAAGCCTGGGGAATATTATATAATATACACGGTCGATTCGCCTAAATACGGCGAAATACAGCGTGTGAGAACTATAACCGTTAAAGGAGAAGGCTGATGGCAAGAAAGAAGAAATTTTCAAAGGCTCTTACGGTATTTTTGGCAATAGTTTGCTTTGCCTGCGGCGCGGCAGGGGGATTTTACGGATATTTCAGGCTGACACTTCCGAACGATTCCGACACCTACGTAAGCGGTGACCTTGTAATCAATTTTATCGAGCTTGGAAACAAATATACGGGTGACTGTACCTACATAAAAGCGGGAGAGAACGATATACTTATCGATGCGGGCTCAAAGACTGCGAGTGTACCTACGATAGATGCATTTCTCAGTGAGAATGTCAGCGACGGAACGCTTGAGTACGTTATCGTTACACACGCGCACGAGGATCATTACGCAGGCTTTGCTACCTCAGAGGATGCAGAAAGCCTTTTCGACCTTTACGAGTGCGAGGTGATAATAGATTTTTCACAGATAACACCCGAGAAAGTCAACCAAAAAATGTATAAGAACTACGTGCGTGAGCGCGACGCCGAGATAGAGGCTGGAGCGGTACATTATACTGCCGCTGAGTGTATCAGCGAGGGAAAGAACAAATTCGATCTCGGCTCGGGTATTGAGCTTGAGATACTTGACAGCTATTTCTATTACAACGTGGCAGAGTCCGAGAACGACCACTCGGTCTGCGCTATGATAAATCAAGGCGACAGACATTTCCTCTTTACAGGAGACCTTGAAAAAGAGGGAGAAGAGAAGCTTGTGGAAATGAACGACCTTCCCGAAATGACTCTCTATAAGGCAGGACACCACGGCTCAAAGACCTCGTCGCACAACGTTTTGCTTGAGGTGATAAAGCCCGAGATAGTCTGTGTTTGCTGTTGCGCGGGAAGCTCCGAATATTCTGAAAAGTCCGAAAGTCAATTTCCCACACAAGCGTTTGTAGACAGGATCGCGCCGTATACCGACAAGGTTTACGTAACCACGCTCTGCGTAGATTACGAGAAAGGCGAGTTCACTTCTATGAACGGCAATATAAAGGTCACCTCGGGAGCGTCCGCTGTGACAGTGAAGGGCAGTAACAACGATACCGTGCTCAAGGATACCAAATGGTTCAAGGAGTCGAGGACTTGCCCTGAATCTTGGAAATAGTAACAGATAAACAATAACAGACCCCCTTGGCGTGAATTACGCCAAGGGGGTCATTAAGTTTAATAAGCTTTTCTTTAATTCTTAAGCTTTTCAAGAGCGCTTACGACGCCCGAAAGATTTTCCTTGTACTTTTCAAGCTTTGCGCGCTCCGCGTCAACGACTGCCGCGGGAGCTTTTGCAATAAATCCTTCGTTTGAGAGCTTTTTATCGATTCTCTCTATCTCGCCGAGAAGCTTCTTGTGCTCAGCCTCAAGTCTTGCTATCTCCTTTTCGGTGTCAACAAGGTCGGAAAGCGGGAGGAAGATAGTTGCGGAATCGGTGATTATCTGAATGGTGTTATCAGCCTCGATGATACCGTCAAAGCTTTCGGAAACCTCGACCTCAGATGCCGAAGCGAGACGCTTGAAGAATACGGCGGATAGGTCGTTGAAGGACTCCTTATACTTTGTTGCGATATATACCTTTGCCTTGCGAGAGGGAACAACGTTCATCTCATTTCGGCGTGCGCGGATAGCCTTGATAGCTGATATTACCTTTGACATAGCCTCAGCGTCACTCTCAAAGCAGAGAGAGGAGTCGAACTTGGGATATGCGGATATCATTATGCTTTCGTCGCTATGAGGCAAGGACTGATATATTTCCTCGGTAATAAAGGGCATAAATGGGTGGAGAAGCTTGAGCGTTCCCGTAAGCACGTATGCGATAACGTTCTGAGCTGTGATATTCTCCGCGGTGTCCTTCTCGGAAAGACGAGCCTTTGAAAGCTCGATGTACCAGTCGCAGAATACGTCCCAGGTGAAGTCGTAGACCGCCGCAAGCGCAACGCCGACCTCAAACTTGTCAAGAGCCGTCGTGACGTTGTTTACGAGCTTGTTGAACTCGTTGAGTATCCACTTATCCTCTTGCGCAAGCTTGTCTGTGTCGGGGAGAGCTATCTCGTCGATAGTGAGGTTCATTCTCACGAAACGTGAAGCATTCCAGAGCTTGTTGGCAAAGTTTCTTGCCGCCTCTATCTTTTCGTCGGAGAAACGCATATCGTTTCCGGGCGAGTTGCCTGTTGCGAGCGCATATCTGAGCGCGTCTGCGCCGTACTTATCTATTATCTCGAGTGGGTCGATTCCGTTTCCGAGAGATTTGGACATTTTGCGTCCCTGCGCGTCACGCACAAGACCGTGGATGAATACGGTAGAGAAGGGCTCTTTGCCCATATGCTCAAGACCCGAGAATATCATTCTTGCTACCCAGAAGAAGATAATGTCATATCCCGTAACGAGAACGCTTGTGGGATAGTATTTCTTAAGCTCTTCGGTCTCCTCGGGCCAACCGAGTGTCGAGAAGGGCCAGAGGGCAGACGAGAACCAGGTGTCAAGCACGTCGTTTTCCTGATGTACGGGAGCGCCGCACTTGGGACATACGCTGATATCCTCCTTGGATACTGTCATTTCTCCGCACTTGTCGCAGTAGAACGCGGGAATTCTGTGTCCCCACCAGAGCTGACGGGAGATACACCAGTCGTGTACGTTTTCCATCCAGTTTATATATGTCTTGCTGAAGCGTTCGGGCTCGAATTTAACTCTGCCGTCGCGAACTACTTCAAGCGCGGGATTCGCCAAGGGCTCCATCTTTACGAACCACTGGTTTGAGGTGAGAGGCTCAACCGTTGTTCTGCAACGGTAGCAAGAGCCAACGTTGTGAGCGTGGGGAACTGTCTTTATGAGATATCCAAGCTCCTCAAGGTCCTTAACGAGCGCCTTTCTGCACTCGTATCTGTCCATACCCTCGTATTTGCCCGCATAAGCGTTCATCGTTGCGTCGTCGTTCATAACCTTGATCTGCTCAAGAGAATGTCTCTGACCTACGAGGAAGTCGTTGGGGTCGTGCGCGGGAGTGATCTTAACACAGCCTGTTCCAAAGCCTATCTCAACGTAATCGTCCGCAATAACGGGTATCTCTCTGTTTACGATGGGGAGAATGAGAGTTTTACCGATAAGGTGTTTTGTGCTCTCGTCCTCGGGGTTGACAGCAACGGCGGTATCCCCGAACATCGTTTCGGGGCGCGTTGTAGCCACCTCAACGTATCCGTCCTCGCCCTTTATCGGATATTTTATGTGCCAGAAGAAGCCTTCCTGCTCGGAATACTCTACCTCGGCGTCCGAGAGAGCGGTAATGCAGTGAGGACACCAGTTGATTATTCTGTTTCCGCGGTATATAAGTCCCTTGTCGTAGAGATTTACGAACACCTCGCGGACAGCCTTTGAGCAGCCCTCGTCCATAGTGAAGCGCTCACGGCTCCAGTCGCACGAAGCGCCAAGCTTTTTGAGCTGGCTTATAATGCGGTTTCCGTATTGATTTTTCCAATCCCATACTCTCTCAAGGAATTTTTCGCGTCCGAGGTCGTAACGAGTAAGTCCCTCGTTTACTCTGAGCTGCTCCTCGACCTTTATCTGAGTCGCGATACCCGCGTGGTCGGTACCGGGGACCCAAAGGGTGTTATAACCCTGCATTCTTTTGTAACGGACAAGGATATCCTGAAGCGTCTCGTCGAGCGCGTGACCCATATGGAGTTGACCCGTAACGTTTGGGGGGGGAATTACAACAGAGAAGTGGGGAGCGGGATTTTTTACATCGGGAGTAAAATATCCCTTTTCAGACCAATTTTTGTATATTCTGTCCTCGAATTCAGAGGGAGAATATACCTTTGGCAATTCATGATAAGAATTCATAAGTTGACCTCCAAAATATATTTAGTAATTTTAATAACAAAAACAAAAACTCCACAGCCCGTATCAGGGCGTGGAGCACGCGGTACCACCTGATTTTGCGCCGAAGCGCACACTCAATAAAATTCAACGAATTTTATACTTTTAACGGGGAGACCGTTGCGGGCTAAAAAAGTTCACCCACACCGCTCGGCGGCGACTTCATCGGGAGCTGCCTCAGACTCTCACCAACCGTCTGTTCTCTGTGCACAGGCTTTACCGTTTACTACTCCGCGTCAATGCGTTTAGAACAGTATAACACAAAAAAAAGAGAAAGTCAATAATTTTAACACGGATTTTTAAGGATTTTGCGAAAAAAATAAAAAAAGCTATTGACAAAGTGAAAACAATCTGCTATAATAACAAAGTCGCAAAAGAATATGCTGGTATGGCTCAGTCGGTAGAGCACGTCATTGGTAATGACGAGGTCATCAGTTCGATTCTGATTACCAGCTCCAAAA
>JAZSBF010000047.1:0-24716 GCA_045602205.1 Eubacteriales bacterium | reverse complement strand
CATCTTGCGGGCGGACTTGCCGTGCTTGCGCATCCCGCTTGGTCGCTCAATACCCCCGAGATGATAATGGCGCTCCGTGACGTTGACGCTACCGAGATATATAACGCCGTCTCGGCTGAGGGGCAGTCGTTCAGACCCGATTCCTCGCTTCTTGTTGATATGATAGCGTCGCAGGGCAGAGATTATCCTCTGCTTGCAACCGATGACGCCCATTATTATGAGAAGGTCGATAACGGTATCGCTTATATAATGGCGGAGGCTGAGACTAATGACCCCGCAGAGATAAGACGCGCGATCGTTGAAAAGCGCTTTTACGCTACTCAAGGACCTGAGATACATCTTGAGAGAGAAGGGGATAAGTTCGTCGTAAGATGTTCGCCCGTATCTCACGTTTATTTCGCCTCAAATACAGCGTGGTGCGTAAGAACAGCTCACGGCGAGGGGATAACTTATGCGGAATATACCCCCGTTCCGAGCGACCTCTTTGTGCGAGCTTTCGTGGTTGATGAAAACCGAAAGAGCGCTTGGAGCAATATAGTTATGCTTTGAGCCTTTGCGCTTGCTGTATTAAACTGTGTTAAGGAGAAAACATGAGGATACTTATTATACGCCACGGAGATCCCGATTACGTAACTGATACGCTTAACGAGAAGGGAAAGAGAGAGGCTGAGCTTCTCGCGGAACGCCTTGCGAGAGAGGATATCAATAAGATATACGTTTCTCCGCTTGGCAGAGCGATGGAGACCGCGGAGTATACACTTAAGAAAAAAGGAATGGAAGCTACGGTCTGCGATTGGCTTCAGGAATTTCCTGTACGTATTGACCGTCCTGATATAGATAGCGGTCAAAAAAGTGTTGTCTGGGATTGGCTTCCTGCGGACTGGACAAAGATAGACGAGTTTTACGATGCGGAAAAATGGATGGACGGTCCTGTTATTCGCGACAGCGGAGTCCGCGAGGAATTTGAGAAGGTCAAGCGAGGACTTGACGAAGTCCTCGCCTCTCACGGATACGTAAGAGAGGACCGATGCTACCGAGCAGAAAATTCAAACACCGATACGATAGCTTTTTTCTGCCATTTTGGACTTGAATGCTTATTGCTTGCGCACCTTTTGAGTGTTTCTCCAATGCCTCTTTGGCACGGATTTTGCGCGCCCACAAGCTCTGTTACAACACTATATACCGAAGAAAGACGGAAAGGTATGGCATATTTCAGAGCCTTTGGCTTTGGCGATACGTCGCATTTGTACGCGGGGGGCGAGCCCGTAGCCTTCTCGGCACGCTGGCGAGAGACCTATAATAGCCCCGGACAGAGATGGTAACGGATTTGTGGAGAAAGTTTATAAGATGACCGAAGGCTGATTCACTTGTTTATGTGGATCAGCCTCTTTTTATGAAATGTTAATGTGCATTTTATACAAAGATTAAAAAAATTATTAAAAATTATAATATACTATTTACAAATATGTGTTTGTGTGGTATAATATGCACAAGGATGTAATAAACATCTTTAACCCATATATTCAAGGAGGAAACACAATGAAAGTTAACATTATCGGCCGTCAGATGAACGTTTGGAACGAAATGAAGGAAACGATTGACCAGAAGCTCTCCAAGTTGGATAAATATTTCAACGACGAAGCATCCGCAACCGTAACACTCAGCTCCAAGCGAAACAGCAAATGCCTTGAAATCACTATAAACGCTTCGGGATTTATCTTCCGCAGCGAGGTTGAAGATGAGACGTTCAGAAACGCACTTGACAGGGCGATAAACGCAATAGAAAGACAGATAAGAAAGAACAAAACAAGACTTCAGCGCAAGCTCCGCCAAGGCGCTTTTGATAACGGAATAGTTGATACCAATGAGGATTTTGAAGAAGAGAAGGAGTTTATAATCAGAGAAAAGACTTTTGCGCTCAAGCCAATGTCCACCGAAGAAGCTATAATGCAGATGAATCTTATCGACCACGAATTTTTCGTATTCAAGAATGACAAAACGGGAGATGTTTGTGTTGTTTATAAGCGCCGCGACGGAGCTTACGGACTTATAAATACGCAGGACTGATGAAATTTTTATTGAATTGAATAAATAATTTAGTCCCCTCGCCAAGCTAATATTTGGCGAGGGAACGTGTTCTTTTGCGGAATACGTATTGACATAAAAGATAAAAAGAGATATAATTTAGGTATAAAACACTAAGGATGATAAAATGAAGATACTTATAGCATACACATCTAAAACGGGAACGAGCGCCGAGTGCGCCGAGATACTTGCGAGCAAGCTTAAGGACGGAAACGAGATCGCTCTTGTCGATATGAAAAAGCAAGAGGCAGAGAGTGCTTCAAGCTTCGATACTATCGTGCTTGGAAGCTCTGTGCGTATGGGTCACATTTCAAAGGAGCTCAAAAATTATATAAAGAGCAATAGAGAAGCTCTTTCGAAAATACCTTGCGCTGTCTTTCTTTGCTGTGGTTTTCCCGACGAGTTTGAGGAATACGTGACGAGAGAATTTCCCTCTGACTTTGCACCCTCGTACGGATTTCATTGCTTTGGCGGAGAGCTTAAGCCCAAAAAGGCTCGCGGACTTGACCGTTTTATACTTAAGGCTATGAGACGCTCGATAACAGAGCACGATTTTGAGGACGGAAATTATAGTGGCTCGCTTCCCGAAATAATCCCCGAGCATATATACATACTTGCGGACAAAATAATGGGTAGATAACGGCATTTTTTTGCTATTTAATACAATTATGACTCGTATAACAAGGCGTAGTTTTGTTCAAAATAACACTAAAGAAAATCTTGACAAATCGGCGTTATTGTGATATCATATATGGGTAACGCCGATATGCGCCAATATATGACCCACTAGCTCAGACGGTAGAGCACTTGACTTTTAATCAAGGGGTCCGGAGTTCGAATCTCCGGTGGGTCACCAAAAAGAAGCGACAGTTTTACTGTCGCTTCTTTTTGTTCTTTTAACTTTTCTCCCTTCACTTTTCGCTCTTCTCTGATTTAGGTAAAAACCTTTTATCAACCGGTTGCCAAATTCAACTAAAAATTTATTGACATTGGAAAAAAATAGGCGTATAATTTACCTGTAAGGAATTTTTATTGTTAAGGGGATAATCAATGAAAAAACAAAAGGGATTTCTGGAAAACGAACACTATTTTACAAAAAACGAGACTCTTAAATGGATAGGAATAGTTCTTGTTGCCCTCGCGGTAGTTTGCTATTTCTTTGGTTGGGGATTTGCATCATACCTTATAATGAGTATAGGACTTCCGCTTGGAGCTATCCTTTGCATAGTCGGCTCGTTCGGTCGTTCAAGCGAGAGCTATATAGATGAGTATATAAAAAATCGCATCGACAAAAAGTTTGAAATGGTGCCCGAGGGTGATAAGCATTTCATAAAAAGACAGCTTAAGCATATAGCGCCTATGGAGTTCAGCGGCAACGTTTACCGTGACGGAGTAATGCTCAGAAAAGGCAAAAACGGAACTATCCGTTCCTCAGAATACGGAAAAACAGTCATCTATCCTCTTGATACAGCGCTCTTTGTATGCTTCAGAAGTATATCTGTTATCAGTGATGAGCATATTGAGGACTCTATTGAGATACCTTATACGTCTATAACCGAATTCAAGATGTTCAAGGAGCGAAAGAGCTTAAGCTTTAATAAAAAGGCTTTCACGGTCACAGTCACAGAGCTTTATATTGAATACGACGGCGGAAAGATATTCTCGATGCCTATGCAGGATAACGTAAAGACCGATGCTTATATCGAAAGAATAAACGAGCAGATAGCGAAAGCGAAGGCAGAAGCATAATAAGTTTAGCCCTATCAGAAACGATAGGGCTAATTTAATGTTATAAAACTATATTGTTCGCGATATCACTCGCCATAACGCCGTACTCTCCGCGCTTCTCGGCAGCCGCGTCTCCTGCGCGTCCGTGGATATACACACCGAGGGCTGTGGCATTAAATTTTGAAAGCGAGAGGTGACGCTCTGCACACAGCGCGCCGATAATACCCGCAAGCACGTCTCCTGAGCCCCCTGTTGCCATACCGCTGTTACCGTTTTTGTTTATATAGATGCGCTCTGTACCGTCGCTCACAACCGTTTGGTGATCCTTGAGAACGCATATCGCACCGTGAGCCTTAGCGTAGGCATACGCCGTTTCCTTGGGGTTGTCAAGTATTTTATCCGCGTCAAGCCCGCAAAGGCGGGACATCTCCTTAATATGAGGAGTGATTATCTTTCCCTGTATATACTTAGTCAGCACAGGATGCTCGGCGATAAGATTCAGCGCGTCGGCATCGATAACAGTGGGGACTTTAGAATTTTTAAGTACTGTCCTCAAAAGCGACAGAGAAGCGTTTGAACGTCCAAGACCGCAACCGATGACTATGGCGTCACAACCTTCCATTGCATCAAGGAGCATATCGGTATTGGGCGAGCTTTGATCGTATAGCTTCAGCACAGCTTCGGGAATAAGCGTTTGAAGTATCACCCTGTTTTCCTCGGGCGCAAATATCTCAACAAGTCCCACGCCCGTTCGGTATGCACCGAGGGCAGAGAGGTAGGCTGCTCCCGCCATACCGTACGAGCCGCATATAGACAGAAGCTTTCCGAATGTGTATTTGTTAGAGCGCTCAGGACGTGCGGGGAGAGCTAAAAGATCACTGTCGGTATATGAAAATTCGCAAAAATCGATCATTTTTGTTCCTCCGTAGATTTGAATTTAAGTTAATTTTATCATATATTTGCCAAAAAATAAAGATTTTTATTTTAATTTATCCAAAAGCTATAAAATTTTCAAATTCTATTGACAAGAAGAAAGAAATATATTATAATATTTAGTGTCGCATTTTATGTCAATCGAAAAAAGCTCGGAGGTTGAATATGATTCTTGATGCAGGACCTCTTCTAAGGGGAGAAGTTGGACATATAAAGATAGATTATATGTTGTCACCCGAGGCTCTTGACGGGATCGTGTTTGATACAGATGCTCATGTTGTCGGCAGTCTCACCGATAACGCAGGCTATATGCGCCTGACGCTTAAGGCGGAGCTTGCATATACAGGTGAGTGCGCGAGATGTCTTGCTCCTGTAAGAGGAGTTTTCTCTCTTGATTTTCAGCGCACGGTAGTTGCCGAGGGAACACTTAGCGAAGAACAGCTTGACGAGCATTTTGATGAATACGCAGTGCTTGACGGAAGTATGCTTGACGTAGACCAGCAGCTTATTGAGGAGTTGCTTTTGGGCTTCCCGTCTAAGTTGCTTTGTGAGGAGGATTGCCAAGGGCTGTGTCCCAAGTGCGGAAAACCGCGCAGAGATGGCGATTGCGGTTGTCCGACAAAGGAGATAGACCCAAGACTCGCGATTCTTAAGACATTTTTTGACGAAGACAAAAATAATAAATAATTATAAATGAAAGTTGTGTTTTACACGTTTCAAGGAGGTGTAGAAAATGGCAGTACCAAAGAGAAAAGTATCGAAAGCACGCAGAGACAAGAGACGTTCAAACGTTTGGAAGCTTGAGCTTCCCGGCATGACAAAGTGCCCCAAGTGCGGAGAGTTTGTTAAGACTCACCGTGTTTGCAAGTCTTGCGGATATTACAAGGGACAGGAAGTACTCAAGGTTGAGAACGACTAATAGTTGTTTTTCTGTCGAATAAAAGGTCTCGTATTTTCGGTTTCTATTTTGCAACCGTTACGAGACCTTTTTTCTTTTTATAAAAAATACTTTAAAATAAGAAATAAATATGGTATAATGTAGGAGTAAGATAGAGAGAGGGGTTGATTATTTGAAAAAGCTTTCGATTTTGGTGTTGGTCTTGCTTTTGACGGCGATGCTTGTAATTTCCTGCGATAAAAAAGAGGACGAGAGTGACGACGGAGCAAAACCTGTTGAAACTATCGACATTTCAAGCCTCGAGCTTTCCGAATACGTCTCGCTTGGCAAATACAGCGGTATGACGGTGCGCTATGATCCGTCAAAGACTTCAAAGGGTGACGCGGTGTGGGAGCTGGTAGTCGAAGGCTCTGAAATAAAGGCGTATCCCGAAGAACAGATTGAGTATTATTTCGAGCAGTCAAAGGCAAAATACAAGTATCTTGCAAGGAAGGGAAACGACACCTATGAAAATATAATATCGGCTCTCGGTATCACTGAGGATGATATGAGGAATGAGGCAAAAAAGCTTGTCGCCGAGGACCTTGTTTTTTACGCCTTGCTTGAGGCTGAGGATATCAAACTTAGCGACTCTGAGAAGCAGAACAATTTTGAAAGATACGTTCAGAAATTCGTTGCCTCTTACGGATATGAGGAAGGATACGTAAGAGAAAATATGACAGAGCAGATATACGACACTATGCTGTTTGATAAAATGCTTGAAAAGCTTATAATGATAAATGAGTTTGCCGATGTGTCGGCGACAGGAGGACAGTAATGAATATAAAGGTTAACATAAAAAAGACAGATAAAGATGCGATATTGCCGACGTACGGCTCTCTATACGCGGCTGGTGCAGACCTCTATTCTTGCTCCGAGAAGACCGAGATAGCGGCAGGAGAGACAGTACTTATGCATACGGGAGTTGCTATCGAGCTTCCTGTGGGATATGTGGGGCTTGTTTACGCGCGAAGCGGACTTGCGTCCAAAAGAGGACTTGCGCCTGCGAATAAGGTGGGGGTCATAGATTGCGACTACCGCGGAGAGATAATGGTTGCGCTTCATAATCACGGAACTGTGGCGCAGACGGTAGAAAAAGGCGAGAGAATAGCACAGCTTGTTATCACGCCGTACTTTACTGCTGACTTTTGTGAGGTCGATGAGCTCACAGAGACGGTGAGGGGAGAGGGCGGATTTGGTTCTACGGGAAGAAAATAATGCGCTGTAAAGGGTGTCTCAAAAACAGAGACACCCTTTTTGTATATTTGTATAAGAAAGATAGCAAAATATTAGATAAAAGCTATTTGTTGAAAGGGGCGTGGTTGTTATGGTATCGGAAATGAGAACACTCAAGGGGACGGGCGTGGGGAAGGACAGCGTGATGGGAAGGCTCAAAAAAGTTGAGAGCCGAGAGGAGCTTTTTTGCGCTGATGCCGACGACCGAGATGCTATCCTTTATCGTACACAGGGGATAGCCATAAGCCGAATAGAAGAGGCTTATGAAGAATTTTCAAAAAAAGAAGGGTTTGCATATATCTCAAAAACGCTTCAAGAAATGCTTGATGCCCTTAGAGATAGGGAGCTTGTCTTAGCTATAAATGAAATAACAGAGCTTGGAATAAGCCTTTATGACGCGGTGGAGCATATAGAAGGCGAAGCTGAGAAAAACAGCGCCACAAAGGAGCTATGTATCCTTTTTAAGCGGATATTGAGGGCGAAAAGCGGTATAGACCTTGGCGACGGTGAAGGGTGCATAGGAGTTGTTTGCGAGCAGCTTGACGTGACTGAGGCACTTTCGCTCAGAGAGTGCGGTTTTTTGGGACTTCTTTTTACTCAGAGTGCCGAAAGCTTTTTTGGCATAGCTTGTAAAAGCTTTGGAATACCTGCGCTCTTTTTGAATGAAGAAGTTTTTTTCGATATCACATCGGGCGAGAGCGCCATACTTTATCCCACGAGAAATATTATCTATCTTTCGCCGAAGATAGACATCGTGGACGACTTTACGGCTACGATGAAAAGCGAGGCAAAGCGCAGCAGGCTTAAGGGTGTATTCAAATGTCTTTTGGGAGAGCAGGTATACAGCGTATCCGAGTATGGCAGAGAGGGATACTCGGGACTCGCCATAAATTTAGCGGTCGAGGAGAGAAGCGAGGAGGAGGTATTCGAGCTTTGCAGAAGCGTCTGCGAGATAGGCGAAAGAGAGCTGTTTATCCTTTTGAGAAATATACACGGAGCGCGAGAATATCTGAGAGGAATATTGAGGGCGGCTGTTTACGGAAGAATATCTATATTGCCTTCGTTTGCATCTTCAAAGGAATACAGTGCCTTCTGCGAGGCTTTTTCGGATATAAAAGGCGAGCTGAGGCTTGAAAAGCGTGAATTTGAGTCGGAAATTCGTCAGGGAGTAGTCTTGGATAATATATTCAGTGTTGTTTTGTGCGATAAGATAGCAGAGGGAGTAGAATTTGTTTTGGCAGATATCGATAGTCTTACGAAGAATTCGGATGAGAAGGATCAAAAGGAGATATGCCTCGCCCTCTTAAAGATGCTGTGCGATAAATTTTTGAAGCAAAAAAAGACTTTTCTTCTTATGGGGAATACCGAACTCTTGGACGAAATACAAGAAGATATAGAAAATTTCAAATTACCGAACACTGAAATTTTCTTTGTAAAGAAAATGTGATACTGTATTACTTGCTCTTGAGGGGGCTACACATATATTTGTTCTTTTTTGTTGCAAACTACAAGGAATTGTGATAGAATTATATTAAGAAAATTAACGGAGCGTATGATGAAGATTACCGAATATAAGATAAAAAACAATAAATTCAATAAAAGCTGTGTTTTTGCGCTTGTATCTGACCTTCACGGAAATGACTCACTTCCCGTTATTGAGGCGGTGAAGCAGATAAGACCCGACTATATACTTGCGCCCGGAGATATATTTGAGCATCTCAACGGAACTAATGGCGATAAAAATAAGTCGGGCTATGAGCTTTTGCGTGCCTGCTCGCAGATAGCGCCTACCTTTTTCGCACCCGGAAATCACGAGGTAGGGGGTATTCGTTCCTGGAGCAGAAAATGGAAATTTTGCACGGGTCAGGGAAAGGGGTACTCGGACCGAGATATAAAGCTGCTTCGTGATACGGGAGCTGTTTTCCTTGACGATGATTTCGTTACATACGGAGAAATGGCTTTTGGCGGACTTGGCACGGGGCTTATAAACGAGGACGGAAAGCCCGATATCTCCTTCCTTGAGGAGTTTTGCGCCTTAGAGTGCCCTAAAATATTACTTTGCCATCACCCCGAATACTATAAAAAATATCTCTGCGACAGAGAGATAGATCTTATAGTCAGCGGACACGCTCACGGAGGACAGTGGAGATTTTTCGGCAGAGGTGTTTTCGCGCCCGGACAGGGGTTGTTCCCGAAATATACCTCGGGCGTGCATGACGGCAGACTCGTCATCAGCAAAGGACTGAAAAAGAGCGCTAAAATACCGAGAATATTTAACTCTCCCGAGGTAGTAAAAATAGTAGTTACCCCTAATTAAATTACTAGAAAAACAAAAAACCACCAAAAACAAACAAATGATTGTTTTTGGTGGTTTTTGTTGACAAGAGTATATTTTTATGATATAATTATAATAAAGAAATGACAGCTGAAGAATATCAGATAAAATCAATAAATGGCAAAGAGTTTCTTTTTGTGCAGCACAAATTCGGTGATTATTTTTACGGGGGATTGACATCCCATTGGTATGTTTTGGAAAGAAAGGATAAATGATATGAAAAATAAAAATAGAGTAGAGCAATATTTTTATCAAAAAGATTTTTCTATAATGGATATAGTTTTATTAATTTTAGCTGCCGTTTCATTAGTTGTAGCGACATTTGTTCAAGGCGGAGGTCCTATGGGTCTTCCTATTTTATTAATTTGTATTGTCGTTTTTTGTATTTGTCGTTCCTTTAGAACTAAAGATAACGAAATTGATCAGGCACTGAAAAGAATAATTTTGGATAACAAAATTGAGTATTCTAAAAGTGCAATGGAATCTTATGATTTGAGAAATACGGTAATAAAGAAAAGAAAGGATGGAAAATTGATTTCGCCAAACTATTATATTACCGATGTCATATCCTCTTCCGTAGATACTCTTTTTAAAATTTATATTATAGACTTAATAAATTCATCTGTAAAAATGGTTTCGCGTAGTGTAAATTATAATGAAAAAGTTACTTTATGTGAGGAAAGAATAAAAACCGACGTAGGATCTGTCAAAGTATCGTATCTGAAAATTGATGATGAGTGTGTAATTCCTGTTGCACTTAATGATTATAAAACATCTCAATTAGTAGAAAAGATTTGCGAAAAACATAAAAATCAGTAAACTATTGATTACTTAAATAAGGAGGAAACTATAAAATGACATTGCCTAATGATTTGAAAAAATATTGTAGGAATAAAATTTTGAAACGAGTCATTCCCTGTGCTGTTCTTTTAGTTGTTTTTGCAACAATATTGGGTTTATGGGGAAATATTATTTTCAATACTTATAACAAGGCATTTCAAACGTCATGTTACATTGTAGTTTTGTTGATTCCGTTTGCTATTACGGGCGTTCCTCATAAATTGATTGATTCAACTTATTACGGTATAGTAAAGAAAGTCGATATTGTTACAACTACGGACAATGACTCTTCAATCAAGCCGACTCGTGAGCATTTATATTTGAGAAATACCATTTATTTGAGCATTGAACGAGCGGACGGTAAGCTCATACATAAAAAAGCACATAGCGGTAAAGCACAATTGTGGCAAAATATTAATATGTATCACGAAGGTGATTCTGTATTTCATCTTTACGGAACAGGTACCGTTGTGGTTTTGCCCGATTCTAACGATAGCACCGTTTTATGTCCTGTTTGTGCGTCTTCAAACAATATTAAAGACGATAAATGCCGAAGTTGTGCTCACTCACTTGTAAAAAGCATCTAAATATTACCGCTGAGAGCGACCAATTGTCGATCTCGGCAACTTTTCATAACCGATGAGACATCGCAAACTGCCGAATAGACAAAAAACAACAATTCGCCTTGTTTATATGCTATAATCATATAAAAACAGAGTGGAGGAATACGGGAAATGTATGCTATCAAAACCATAGATCTTGTTAAACGATATAAAGATCTTAGTGCTGTTGACTCGCTCAGCCTCGAGATCGGTCAGGGGGAATTGTTTTCTCTGTTGGGTATCAACGGTGCGGGAAAGACAACTACGATAAAAATTCTGACTTGCTTGACAAAAGCCTCTGACGGCGAAGCCTTTGTCGGAGGATACAACGTAATGAAGGAATCCGAGCAGGTAAAGCGCTTGATCGGAGTATCTCCGCAGGAGACTGCGGTAGCCCCTAATCTTTCTGTAAAGGAAAACCTTGAGCTTATTTGCGGTATTCACGGCTTTTCAAAAGAGAAGACGCAAGAAAAAATAAAATATCTTTCGGAGAAATTTGATTTTGAGGGCGTTTTGCGAAAAAAAGCGGGTAAGCTGTCGGGCGGCTGGCAGAGAAGGGTCAGTATTGCAATGGCACTCATCAGCGAGCCTCAGATCCTGTTTTTAGACGAGCCTACGCTTGGACTCGACGTTATTGCAAGGCACGAGCTTTGGGACGTGATATGCTCACTGAAGGGCAAGATTACGATAGTTCTTACGACACATTATATGGAAGAAGCCGAGGCGCTTTCGGATAGGATAGGCATTATGAAAGACGGCAGGCTTCTTGCTGTGGGAACTGCGGAAGAGCTCAAAGCGAGAGCAAAGGCAGACGACTTTGAAGCTGCGTTCGTTTCTATTGTGAAGGAGGACGCGGTATGAGAATGATAAATTTTGCAAAAAGATGCACAAAAGAGATATTGCGTGATCCTTTAAATCTATGCTTTGGATTGGGATTTCCGCTGGTATTGTTGTTGTTACTTAGCGCTATTCAGTCAAATATTCCCGTCAGCCTCTTTGAGATAGACACACTCACCCCCGGAATTACCGTGTTCGGATTGTCTTTTATGACGCTGTTTTCGGCAACTCTCGTTGCCAAGGACCGCGAAAGCGCTCTCTTGCAGAGGCTGTATACGACACCGCTTACGGGATTTGATTTCATCATAGGATATATGCTTCCGATCTTACCTATTGCCCTCGGACAAGTTATGATCTGCTATCTCTTTGCGCTCCCCTTGGGACTGACGGTCAGCGTAAATATTATTTATGCTGTGATAGGAATAATTCCTATGGCTATATTCAATATTGCCTTGGGGCTTTTGTGCGGAAGTCTCCTCGGTGTGAAGCAGGTCGGAGGTGTCTGCGGAGCGCTTCTTACCAATCTTTCAGCTTGGCTTTCGGGCGTGTGGTTTGATCTCGATCTTGTGGGAGGTGTTTTCAAAAAGATAGCCAATGCGCTCCCATTCGTTCACGCAGTAGAACTGGAAAAAGCCTTATTTAACGGAAGATTTGCAGAGGCGGCGGAGCATATACTGCCGATACTTCTTTATAGCGCGGTTACAACGGCGGCTGCGGTGTTCTGTTTCCTCAGACAAATGAAAAAACAGTAAGGGGTCAACATAGTGAAATACAAGCTCATTATTGACAAAAATGCGGAAGAAGAAATAATAGCTGTCGTTCATGCTCCGTCTAAGCTGACAGAGGAGATAGAAAACCTTGTGTGCGGCTTTTCGGGTGTGGACAGTATTATGGGATATAAGGATGACGAGCTGCGAAAGCTTTCGTTTGGCGAGATAGAATGTATTACTGTCATTGACAGAAAGGTGATTGCCATAGATACCGACGGAAGCCGCTATTCGCTCAAGGAGCGACTTCGCGACCTCGAGGAGATATTGCCGACTTATTTTATCCGCATCAACAAATCCTCTATTGCCAACGAGCACCGTATTCTGAGATTTGACGCAGCATTCAGCGGCGGAGTAGATGCCGTTTTTAAGTGCGGCTATCGCGAGTACGTTTCAAGAAGGTGCTTCTCTCAGATAAGAAGGAGGTATGAAGGGACATGAAAAAGAATATATTGGAATTTGTCCGCCGCGGCTTGATAGCTTGCGCCTTAGGCCCGATAATTTTGGCGGTAATTTATCTTATCTTGCAGAGTATCGGTGCGGTGGAGAGCTTGACTGTAAATCAGGTCTGCGTAGGTATATTTTCACTCAGCGCACTCGCTTTTATTGCGGGCGGAATGAATGTCATATACAAAATTGAGAAGCTCCCATTGATGATTGCGATACTTATACATGGCGGAGTTTTATATATAACATATTTAGGCACATATCTCATTAACGGCTGGCTCGAATTGGGAGCAACACCGATCTTAGTTTTTTCGGGTATATTTGTAGTTGGATATTTTGCGATCTGGGCGATCATTTATCTTATAATCAGGCGTAATACAGCTAAGCTAAACGAAAAATTGAGACATAAACAAGAGAGAGCAGGGGATAAATAAAAAGGATAGAGCCTGATACATCTCTTTTATAGGATATTATTTTAAGGTTAATTATGAAAAAACAGTCTGTAAAGAAATATAAATGGGAAATTGTCGCTAAAGCTAAGCCCTTTTTGATAGAGATAAAGAAAAAGCATATTAACGCATTTGCCGCGCATACTGCATTTTTTATTCTTTTGTCGTTGATACCGATGCTGATCGCGATTTGTGCGTTGCTTACTTACACACCTATATCGCAGGAGACACTGTCGAGTATTCTTACATCATTGACTCCTAATTCTATGGATCAAATGGCGGAAGATATTATTTCTGAAATTTATGATCAATCAATAATCTCGTTAACGATATCGTTGGTTATTGTTCTATGGTCGGCGGGAAAAGGAGTTATGGCGCTGAAGCAGGGATTAAATGCAATAAACGGAGTGGAAGAAAAGCGCAATTTCTTTGTTCAAAGGGCAATCGCGGCATTCTATGCGCTTGTATTCTTGGTTGTGTTTGTTTTATTTATGCTTACCGTCCTGATCAATGAGCGCTTTGCGGGCGCGCTTCTTAGGTATATACCTCAGCTGCAATATCCTATCAACTTTTTTATGAGTTTTCGTTTTCCCGTTCTTTTGGTTCTTATGACGTTTGGATTTGCCGCGCTCTATGCTCTTGTTCCCAACAAGAAAATGAAATTCCGCGAACAAGTACGAGGAGCAATATTCGCTTCATTATCGTGGAGCATATTTTCTTGGGGATTTTCAATATATATCGACGTTATGTCGGCAGAGAGCATATACGGAAGCTTGTCGGGCGTTATCTTTCTGATGTTATGGTTATACTTTGGAGTATATATCATAATGATAGGCGCTTGTATCAATAATCATTATATGAAAAAAAAGAGAAGAGCAGTTGACAAAAAGCAATCGAAATAATATCCAATTTAAGAGACTTGTTGTTAAGTAAATATAGACCCCCCGCCGAGAGTACCCGTTTGGCCGCTCTCGGCGGGGTTCGTTATATATCAATTCAAAAAATTATGATATGATTTTTATGTAGTGGTGTTTTTTGCTACAGGAAGAACTACTGTTGTTCCGTACTTCGAAACGACTATAGTCGAAGTGGTGAAATATTCGGTGTTGCCTTGCATGTAGGAAACGGAATATTTGATCTTGAATAATTTATTATCCTTAAATTCTATGCTTACATCCGAAGTGGATGCATTCAAAGAGGTAATCCTTACGGGCATTGTTGCTTTATAGGTTTTTGTTTCTGCATCATATTTGTAATGGTTGTAATTTGCTATACTCTTTATATCAGAGATGATCATATCGCGTATATAGTTTACTTCGGCTGGGTCGTACATTTTATTTGAGGTCCCATCAGACGTTATTTTTTGACATGATGCACTATCCTTTGTAAATTTATATGTGTATTCGGATATCTCCTTTGTCTTAACGGTTTCGGTTGTGTTGGCATTAGGCACTTTTGTGGTAACTTTTGTGATGATAGAATAAGCTTTATATGAAAAGTTTTCAAACAACTTGTCTGCAATTGCGGCATTCCACTCTGCTTTAGAAATACCTGCGAACTTATACGCTTCGGTCTTTGTTTGTGAGCAAACTGTACAGGTAAAGGTCTTTTCGCCATCCTCGTCCGGAGTTGCTTCTACATTTGTCTTACCCTCGTCCCAAGTATGATCTGCTTTGTCACTGATTTCAGTGCAACCCTCTTTTGTACAAGCGTGCCAGTGTGACGTGGAGTCTTTGCTCCATTCGGTAGAAAACTTACACCTGTTCCCACAAGAGACAAGCGTTGTGCTCAAACTTAAAAGCAAACATAAAATTAATGTAATAGATAAGAGTTTTTTCATAGAGGTAGCCCCTTTCGCTAGGAATTGATTTGCAGAGACAATTATCTCTGCAGTTAATTATAGCACACAGTAAAATAAATTACAATAGCTTATGGGAAGGTATAAGTTTAATGTTATGACCCGTACGGGAATCACTGCTTCGCTTCGCTCAGCGGCAAGTTTCGCAGAAACTTGCACCCTCCGACTTCGTCGGGGCTTTCGGGATACAAAAAGAAGAGCATCGCTATTGCGATGCGAAAATAATTGAGAGTGGTGTACAGGAATCCGACTTCCGCTTCACTCCATCGGCGGAGTCTGCCACGCCTCTCGTGAGCGGGCTCCCGTCGGCTTATGGCAGACTCTCGAACCCATGCGTGCGCCGTTTGCTTGGCGCTGTATGTTTGCCTCGTCGGTTTCGCACACGCTGTGCTCGTGCGCGGAGCGCATCACCAAAAAAAGAAGAGCATCGCTATTGCGATGCTCTTCTTTTTTTTGGTGACCCGTACGGGAATCGAACCCATGTTTCCAGCGTGAGAGGCTAGCGTCTTAACCGCTTGACCAACGGGCCGTATCTGACGACTTTGATATTATATCACATTCTTTTTCAAAATGCAATACCTTTTTGAAAAATTTTTAAAAAAATTTTAGAATAATTTCTCCGCATTTGTAAGTTCGTTTTTTCTTACAAATGCGGAGAAAATTTTATACCAATATTATATCGTCATTTTTCGTCTTTGTCGCTATCCTCGTTTGAGTATCCCAAAAGCTTTCGCAGTCTTTCGGTCTGTTCATTGACGCTTTCTTGCTTCAAATTATAAACCTTGCCTTCGGATAGCGGTGCTTGGATATCTTCTTTATAATCCTCAGCTTCATCGGATATGTAAGAGGGCTTGCTCTTTGCAAAAATATTCATTTTCAGACGTCTTTCGTGCCTTATTGCAAACAAGGTCAGAAAGATATTTATCGCGAACAGAGCAACGAAAACTATCCACAAAGGGAATAGAGAATATCTAAGCGTTACCGTGTAGAAAAGGATAGAACGATAAAGCTTTGTGAGAAGCTCGGGAAAGAAAGCTATCGGAATCGTCAGAGCCTCAAGGCAGATCAGAAACGCTCTGTTAGGAATGATTGCGAGATATACGTTTTTCTGCTTTGAGTCGCTATCCTTTTGCGAGGAGAGGAATGCCGACAGCGAGAAGATATGCACGGCAAGTCCAAGAAGAAAAAGCAGAGCAAAAACTATCAAAGCTATAAATATCAGCTTACAAAACAGTGTTTCGTCGGCGCTCTTTTGCGTCTGGACCGAAAACAGATATTTCCGCGAGCTTGCCCAAGCGTTTTTCATAAGCTCGGCAAGCGATATAGCCGTTCTTGATTCCGAATCAAGCCTGTATCTTATACAAGGAACAAACGCAAGTATTACGAACACAAGGTCGGAAAAAAGCGGGAAAATATATCGAGCGTATACGAGTGCTAAGGATCTTTATCTTTTCTTTTCATATTATCTCCATTTATAGCTTGAAATTTAGCGGAAGCAGTTCGGCAAGCGTGAATATCTTATACTCTCCCTTACTGTCAGCAAGAATTATTTTAAAATCATCTGTGCAAAATTCGCTCATTACCTGTCTGCACACCCCACAGGGAGAGCAGAATCCAAATTCCTTAGCGGATACGCTTGCTCCGACTATCGCAATTGCCTCAAAGTGACGCTCACCCTCGCTTATTGCCTTAAAAAACGCCACTCTTTCGGCGCAGCAGGTCGGCGTATAAGATGCCGATTCAATGTTGCAGCCCGTATATATTTTTCCGTCCGTAGAGAGCAGAGCTGCGCCCACGTTGAATGAGGAATAAGGAGAATATGCACATTCTTTAGCGGCAAGAGCCTTTTTTATCAACAAATTACAGTCCATAAATTGTCCTTACTTGAATTTTAAATTTATCGGTTTGCCGTCGGACACAAAATCAAGCTCAAAGAGCGATGCAAGCGTCGCGGCAATATCGGCAAAGCTTGAGCGTGTGCCGAAATTTTCGGGTATGATATCCTTTGAATATATAAGGAGCGGAGTATATTCTCTCGTATGGTCGGTTGACGCAGAGAACGAGG
The DNA here is from genome assembly GCA_045602205.1 of Eubacteriales bacterium. Lineage (GTDB taxonomy): Bacteria > Bacillota > Clostridia > Oscillospirales > CAG-272 > HGM12713. The sequence goes on along the minus strand of JAZSBF010000047.1, from coordinate 7,597 downwards.
GGTCGCATCCGTGATCGGCGGTGATAAAGAGTATATCGCCGTCTCGCATTCTCTCTGTAAAGCGACGAATAAATCCGTCAAAAGCGTTCAGCGCTTTGGTATATCCCAAAACGTCGCGTCTGTGACCGTATTTCATATCAAAATCAACAAGGTTTACAAAGCACAGTCCCGAAAAATCCTGCATAAGAATTTCTTCTGTGAGCGCCATACCCTCGTCGTTTGAGTGTGTGAGAACTTTTTTTGAGAACTTTTTATCGGCAAAAATATCGCCTATTTTTCCCACGGCAATAGAATCAAGTCCCGCATCAAAAAATGCTTCGGGGAGAAGCTTTCTCGGGGGCTCGAGCGAAAAATCACGTCTTGCGTCGGTCCTGTAAAAATCGGGGGCTTTACCCGCAAATGGGCGTGCGATGACTCTGCCCACGCCGTATTTTCCGACAAGCAGAGCGCGAGCCTTTTTGCAGATGTCATATAGCTCGTCTGTACTGAGGACGTCCTCGTGCGCGGCTATCTGAAAAACACTGTCAGCCGAGGTATATACGATAAGCTTTCCGCTCCTTATGTGTTCCTCGCCAAAATCTCTTATTACGTCTGTTCCCGAATAAGGGCGGTTGCAGAGAACACCCCTGCCCGAAATTCTTGAAAATTCAGCGATAAGCTCCTCGGGAAATCCCTCGGGAAAGGTGGGAAGGGGAGCGCTTGAGATGAGTCCCGCTATTTCCCAATGTCCTATCGTCGTATCCTTGCCATCAGAGGCTTCTGTCATTCTCGCATAAGCGGAGGTGGGAGAGCTTACGCTTCCAAGAAAAGAAAGCGAGTCGATGTTCCCAAGTCCCATTTTGAGAAGATTATTTATTTTAAGCTCTCCGCACCTCGCAAGACTGCCAAGTGTTGAAGCACCCACATCTCCAAACTTTTTTGAGTCGGGCATCTCACCCGCGCCAAGACTGTCAAGCACTATCAAAAATGCCCGTTTAAATTTTTTCATCTTTTACCTCAAAGCTTTATTGCAAGCTCAAGAGCCAGAGTCATCATATCGGTGAACGAGGTCTGACGCTCGTATGCGGGCAGAGCCTCGCCTGTGACAAGCGAGTCTGAAACCGTGCATATCGCAAGCGCGTTCTTACCCGCTCTCGCGGCATTCATATAGAGAGCCGCCGCCTCCATTTCGACCGCAAGCACACCCATTTTGCCCCAAGCCATCGTATCCTCTCCAAAATCGTTGTAAAAGGTATCGGAGGAAAGCAGATTTCCAACCTTGTAGGAAAGAGAGAAGTTTTCAGCAATTTTTGCCGCTTCGCTAAGAAGCTTATAGCTTGCGATAGGAGCGTAAGTGCCGTGGAGGTGATACTGCTCGGAATAGCTTGAATTTGTGCAAGCGCCCATTCCAAGAACGATATCACGGAGAGATAGCTTTTCGCTGATAGCGCCCGCAGAGCCTATTCTGATAATATTTTCTGCCTCGAAAAAGTTAAAAAGCTCGTAGCTGTATATTCCCATAGAGGGCATTCCCATTCCACTTGCCATAACCGAGACGGGCTTCCCTTTATAAGTTCCCGTATAGCCCGAAATTCCTCTTACGTTGTTAAAAAGAACGGCATTCTCGAGAAAATTACGCGCCACAAACTCAGAGCGCAAAGGGTCACCGGGCATAAGCACGGTCTTGGCTATCTGTTCGGGGGTAGCGTTTATGTGCGGTGTTGGATAGTTTTTATTTTCCATAGTTACATCTCCTATTTTTATTTTTCGGGAGCTTCTATTCCTTCCATATAGTACGATGCCTCCATATCCGCAACGCAGAGAGCGAAGGCGAGCGGGAACATCTCAAGCGCCTTGCCGACCTGATTTGCGTCCTCGGGTCCCGAAAATCCCATATGGTATCTTATAGCAAAGGCTTCATCACGCGTGAGTTTCATATATCCCGAAATTATGTAGACCGATTTTTCACCGTGTCCGTAGGGGAGCGTATCATCTATCGTATAATACGGAACAGACTCCCACACTCCGTTCTTTTTCACGTTTCTCATCTCGGTGCGGTAAAAATTAACCTTGCAAAGATCGTGCAACAGTGCGGCTATCGCAAGAGACTCGTCGGAAAAATGAAATCCGTATTTATCTTTGAAACGGGGACGGTTCACAAAATCGCAAAGGCACTCGTAAACGTTCAAGCTGTGCTCAAGCAGTCCGCCCTCATAAGAGCCGTGGAAGCGAGTGCTTGCGGGAGCGGTGAAAAAGTCGCTTTTTTCGGGAGAACAGAGAAAATCGAGCAGCTTATCCGCACCCTCGCGAGTTATACAAGAACGGTAAATTTGAATAAATTTTTCTCTATTAGTCATAATTTTTAAATCCCTTCATAAACTTAATGATGACACGATAAGTGTAGCCTGACAGGCTATCAATGATATTCTACCACAATTCCGTATATAAATCAATATATGTTTAAAACATAAAAATAAATATCGCATCCTCGAAAAGAGGAAAATAAAAATAAGACTGTATAAGGGGGAAAGTATGTTCAGAAAAAAAGAATGTGTTGCAATGCTTCTTGCGGGCGGACAGGGAAGCAGACTTTACACACTGACCGCAAATACCGCGAAGCCCGCGGTGTCTTTTGGGGGAAAATACCGCATAATCGATTTTACTCTTTCAAACTGTATCAATTCGGGAATAGATACGGTTGGGGTTCTTACTCAATATCAGCCCTTTGTTTTGAACGATTATATCGGGAACGGACTTCCGTGGGATCTTGACCGCGCTTACGGCGGAGTCAAGATACTGCCGCCGTATCAAGGCAAAAAAGGCGCGGACTGGTACAGGGGGACTGCTAACGCTATATATCAAAATCTCGAGTTCATTGAAAATTACGATCCCGAATATATTTTGATACTTTCTGGTGACCATATCTACAAGATGGATTATTCCAAAATGCTCGATTATCACAAGAAAAAGGGCGCTGACTGTACTATCGCGGTAATAGAAGTTCCCATAAAGGAGGCAAGCCGATTTGGCATAATGAGCGTAAGGGAGGACGGAGAGATATTCAAGTTTACCGAAAAGCCCGCAGAGCCCGACAGCACTAAGGCTTCTATGGGGATATATATATTCAACAAAAAAAAGCTCTTTGATTATCTTTGCGAGGACGAGGCTGATAAAAACAGCTCCAACGATTTTGGAAAGAATATAATTCCCAAAATGCTAAAATGCGGTGAAAAGATGTTCGCGTATCCTTTTTCGGGATATTGGAAGGACGTTGGCACGATACCGTCCTTATGGGAAGCAAACAATGACCTTTTGGGCGACTCGCCGTTACTAAAGCTTGACGACGAGAGCTGGAGGATATATTCACGGCACGAGCCATATTCTCCGCACTTCGTTGATGCCGAGGCTGAGATAGAGAACAGCTATCTCACCGAGGGGTGCAGGATATACGGAAAGGTGAAAAACTCGGTGCTTGGCCCGTGTGTGAGGGTAGAGCGCGGTGCAGAGGTGAACGATTCGGTAATATTTGAGGGCACTTGTATCGGAGAGGGAGCAAAGGTGAATTATTCGATAATCGACAGGGACGTAAGGATAGGCAAGGACGCCTCGATAGGTGTTGATAAGGAAATTTCGGGCGGAATTACAGTTATAGGAGCGAGAGTCAGCGTGAACAGCGGCGTGCGTATTGCCGACAAAAAGATGATATCAGCGGTAAAGGAGGATTGAGTATGAGCGCGGCAGGACTTATTTTTTCTAATATACACGATTCATCCTTGCCTGAGCTTACGGCAAGAAGAACGATGGGCTCTGTCCCTTTTGGATGCAGATACAGGCTGATAGATTTTCCGCTGTCCAATATGGTCAATGCGGGGATATCAAAGGTCGGAGTAGTGACGCATAACAACTACCAATCGCTTATGGATCATATCGGAACGGGAAAGGACTGGGATCTCGCAAGGAGATCGGGAGGTATTAAGCTGCTTCCGCCCTTTATAACCGCTTACGAAAATTCTGTATCAAAGCGCCTTTACAACACAAGACTCGAGGCGCTTATCGGTGTGAGCAATTTTATCTCAAGGTGCAGTGAAGACCATATTGTTTTTTCTGACAGTGATATCATCTGTAACATAGATATCGCAAGTGTGATACGTTCCCACGAGGAAAAGGGAGCTGATATAACGATTGTAAGCCGAAATATCGAGAGTGACGAGTTCCTTCGCTCTGATGACGTATACGCTGTTTTTTCCGACTTTGACGGCAGAGTCAGCGGCGTATCGCCGATAAATACAGACACACCGCTCGATTCAAGAGTGAGCATGAATATAATAATTGTTGGCAGACTCTATCTTATAGGTCTTATAAACGAGGCTATATCCTGCGGATATACCGATTTTTACAGAGATATAATTGCCAGAGTTATAAAAAAGGGCAATACCTACGAGTATTGCTTTGACGGTATATTCTTGAAGCTGAATTCACTTGAGAGCTATTTTTCGTCATCTATGAGACTTCTGGAGGAGGACGTGAGAAATGATATTCTCGGCAGCGAGGGCAGACCCATATATACTAAGGTGCGAAATTCCGCTCCCACGCTTTATAAAAAGGCGTCTTCGGTAAAGAATTCTCTTGTAGCCGACGGCTGTGTGATAGAGGGAGAGGTGGAAAATTCCATTATATTCCGCGGCGTAAAAATAGGCAAAGGAAGCGTAGTTAAAAATTCGATACTTCTTCAGGGAACTTTTGTCGGAAATAATGTTCGTCTTGGATGCGTTATAAGCGACAAGGACGTCATAATAAAGGACGGAAGGGAGCTCTCGGGGCACAAAACTATGCCGTTTTTTATCTCAAAGGGAAGAAGTGTTTGAGAATTTGCCGATAACACTTGACCTTAGCTAAAAAAAGAGATATAATATAGCCGTATAGAGATACTTGTGCGTTTTATAAGGAGATATACGGCTAATGGGACTGTTCAAAAGACTTACAAAAAGCAAAAACCCTGACAGTAAGAAATACCGCAGGGAAATGGCTGAAATGATATGCGGACAGCATATAAAATACGTTACCGAGCGTATTGACGACGTTGAAACGGTTATAGGACGCAACGGTGGACTTAATATACGAAACGAGGAGTTTATCGTTTACGCATCGGCAGACGTTATCTTCAGATGTCCGCTTGACGAGCTTCGCGCAAGCGAGCTGCTCTCAAAGGACGGCGTTGTGCTTACGGGACCCGACCTCGAGCACGGCGGCAAAGAGCGCACTATTATTGCTTTTTACGTGTATTACAGAAAATAAAAAGGGCTGAGTATCAGCCCTTTTTCTAATGTCAAAACTGCAAATTTTCAAATATCTCGATAAGCTCAGCGTACATATAAAGCGAGCCGAGGCAGAAAAGAGGAGCTTTCTCCGCTTTTGCTTTTTCAATGGCGGTCTGCAACGCCTCTTTGAGAGACTCAAACGCGACAGCCGTTATAGAATGATGTGCAAGAACCGAGGCATATTCCTTAGCGTCAAGCGCCCGTGGATTGTCGGGTGTTACGGTAAATGCGTGTGAAGCGACAGTCGCAAGGTCAGTGGCGATAGCGTTATAATCCTTGTCCTTCATTACTCCGCTGAGGACGTACACCTTCTTCTCAGGAAAATACGCCTTTATGCTTCTTACCGCCGCAGATATTCCCTCGGGATTATGCGCGCCGTCGTATATTATAATTGGGTCACTTGATATAAGCTCAAATCTTGCGTGCCATTTTGCCGCCTTGAGTCCGAGGTATATGCTGTCCTCGGAGACAGAAAATCCGTTAGAACGCAAAATATCGACCGCTGTGAGCACGTTTGCTGCGTTAAGCGGCTGATAAAGACCTAACAGAGAGATCTCAATGTTTTGTCTCTCGCCAAAATCAAATCTCGTTCCCGAGAGAGAGGGCTCAATATTTGATATTGCCGAGCGGTCTGTGACGAAGAAGTCGGAGAGCGAGTCAATAGCTTTCCTGCGGATTATATCCTCTGCCACAGCATCGTTTCCGCCAAAGAGGACGGGAACGCCTTTTTTTATTATCCCCGCTTTTTCATAAGCGATTTTTTCCACCGTATCGCCAAGGAAAGACGTGTGGTCAAGCGCTATTCCCGTAATCACCGAAAGGATAGCAGAGTCAATGATATTCGTGGAATCAAGGCGTCCGCCCATACCTGCCTCAAGAATGACGACGTCACACCCCTTGCGCTTGAAATACTCAAAGCCTATCGCGGTGATAAGCTCAAATTCCGTCGGCTTTTCTTCCATAGAATCGGCAAACGGGCGCACGTACGAGGTAACTTCGGCAAGCTCGTCGTTTGATATAGGAGCGCCGTGGGCGCAGATGCGCTCGTTGAAAAATCTTATATAAGGCGAGGTGAAAAGACCGACCTTGTATCCCGACTCACGAAGAACCGAGTCAAGCATAGCGCAAAACGAGCCCTTGCCGTTAGTGCCCGCTACGTGAATGAATTTCAAAGCTTTTTGAGGATCTCCGAGCAGAGAACACAGCTTTTCTATCCGTTCAAGCCCGGGCTTGCAAAAGCACCAGCTTATAGAGTGTATGTATTCAATGGATTCAGTGTGATTCATCATTTTCCTTTCCTGTGTATCCAACAAGACGGGCAAAGTTCTTTCTTTTCAAAATAAAACAGATAACCGATATCTCGATCGGAGCGATCACGAGATACATAGGTATTCGCCAAAGCACCATAGTTCCGTAAAATTGATAAAGTCCTATCGGCTTTACTATCATAGAGCCGATGATATGCGCCGCGCCACCGGAGAGTATTATCTGCGCTGTCCCCCTTTTTTTTACGACGAAGCGTGATATAACACCCGATACAACACCCACAAGTGTTGCTCCAAGCGTTACTATAAGATTTGGCGGATATGCCTGAGCAGAGAAGAGATAGCTGATAAAGTCGGATGCAGCTCCAACGATCCCACCTGCAATAGGACCTAAAATAAGCCCCGACAGGATTATTGGCATATTTTCAAAGGTTACGCGGAAAAGCCCCATACCGAAGTTTAAAAAGGTTTTGCAGAAAACGCCTATAACCACGCTCAAAGCAGTCATCATAGCCGCCATCGTTATTACGAGTAAATGCCGCGAAGTATATTTTTTTGACATAAAAAATCCTCCTTTTCCTCAACTCATAGGCTTAAGGAGAAAGAAGGATGATATCCGACCTTATGCCGTATGAAGCGGGATGCAGAATACAAACCGCAAGCAGAAGCTTTTCGTCTTTTTGGCAACTCCCCGTCCTCAAAGCACTTCACGCCTGTATTCTTACTCTTCTACACGAAATTTTGTGAATATATCTAATTTGTGAGAACACCTCACATTAATATTATATCATAAAAGAAAATCTTGTCAATAGAATTAAAGAATAAAAATACAATGGGATTAGATATGACTAACAAAAACTGGGCTGGCTCAAATTTACATTTGAGCCAGCCCAGTTTTAGGGGATAGTCAGATTTAGGCGAGAAGCGCTGTTTCTGGGAACGATAGGCGTACGAGTGTACGTCGAGTTCCCAGAACGGCGGTAGAAAAAGTCGATAAAATGAAGAATTTCGCAGAAATTCAACATATTAGTGTCT
>JAZSBF010000046.1:0-3311 GCA_045602205.1 Eubacteriales bacterium | reverse complement strand
AAGACCGCTTTTGCTATCAAAGAAATGATAGTAAAAGCGGTTTTTAGGTAGAAATTCTTACGAATTTCAATTTTTATGTGCTTTTTAGGCGCGCTTTGGCTCTCTGCAGTACAAAGTACTGCGACGAGAACCAAATCACACCTTCTGCATCTAAATCTCTCAGCCCCATTTAAAAAACAAGGATTAACATTTTATGAAACTTTTGATTTTAGAGACGAAAGACCCTCATCTCAATTTAGCTATCGAAGAATATCTTTTTTCAAGCTGTGATGACGATATATTTATGCTTTGGCAAAACGAGCCCACTGTCGTTATCGGAAAAAATCAAAACGCCTATGCCGAGATAAACCAAGATTTTTTAAAGCAGAATAATATCCATATCGCACGAAGGATAACAGGCGGCGGTGCTGTTTATCATGACCTTGGAAATGTAAATTACACCTTTATTTCGGGAATGCACGACGGTAAAGGAATAGATTTTGAGTATTTTACCGCTCCAATAATAGATGCCCTCGCAACACTCGGTGTAAGCGCTGCTCTTTCGGGAAGAAACGACCTTATGACAGATGGCAAAAAGTTCTCGGGCAATGCTCAGCACTCGGCTCACGGCCGCACGCTTCATCACGGAACTCTTCTGTTTGACAGTGATCTTGAATTTCTATCCTCTGCCCTTAAGGTAGACGAGGAAAAGATAAGATCAAAGGCTATCAAGTCCACACGCGCAAGAGTGACAAATCTCAAGCCGTTGATACGCGGGGAGTGTGACATTCAAAAATTCATCTCTCTTATCGCCGAATACGTGCAAAAAAAGTATGATGCTGAGCTTATAGATGCGCCGAGCTCTCCCGATATAGACGCGCTTTACCGAAGGAATTCTTCTTCTGAGTGGCTTTTCCCCGAGAGCGGTCTGCGCGCCGACTACACCCTCATAAAGAAGAAGCGTTATCCTTTTGGGATAGTCGAGGCGTACCTCAATATGTCGAACGAAAGAATAAAGGATATAAGGATACAGGGAGACTTTTTCGGTATCCGTCCTATTGAGGAGCTTGAACTGGTCCTTAAGGATACGTTGCTTGAGGGTTTACCCGAAAAGCTTTCAGATATTGAGCTTGATGACTACATTTTCGGAATGAATGCTTCCTCCTTTGCGGAGCTTTTGACGAAATAAAAATAATCAAAAAGTGCTTGTGAGACATCACATCTCACAAGCACTTTTTCATTAGGTTGTTTTATTTTTATTTTCTTACGAAGAAGGGCTTCACAACTTATTTTACTATCGTATAGCTTCCGCCCTTGACTGTCTTTTCGCTCATTCCCGCAATTCTTATAGTAGCAACTGTATTTTCGGGAACTGTTATCTCATATCTTACCTTGTCGCCGATATATCTCCAGCTAACGAATATCTTGCCGTTTCTCGTGTCTATCGAGCCCTCGGCAAAGCCTATTCTCTTATCGGTAAGCGGAGCTATTTCAACCTTAGTGTATGCCGCGCCGTCGTCGCAAACCTTGATACCGAGCATATCACCGAATACCCAATCAAATACTGAACCGTACGCGTAGTGGTTGAAGGAGTTCATTCTCGTGCTCCACATATCGCCCTGCTCGTTGATACTGTCCCAATGCTCCCAGATAGTAGTAGCTCCCATATTTACAGAGAAGAGCCAGGAGGGGTTCTTCTCCTGAAGAAGAAGATTGAACGCCTCGTCTGCGCGTCCGTTGTCGGAAAGCGCGTGAAGGATATGAGGTGTTCCAACAAATCCCGTTGACATTCTTCCGTCAAACTTATGTATAAGCTCTACAAGACGGTCTATAAGTCCCTGTCTCTCGTGCTCCTCGTAAAGACCGAATCTCAGCACAAGTACGATAGCTGTCTGTGTAGCTCCCGACAAGGATTTATCGGTAACGACTCCGTTATAGCTTGCGTTGTTAAGCTCAACGCCCTCGGGCATATAAACGGTAGGCATTCCGTCCTTCATAAAGGTCTCTCTGAATCTTGCTCTTACCTTAGCGTAAAGGTCCTCAAAGTACGAGGTGTCCTCGCCAAGCACCTTGCCCGCCTTCACGACGAGACTCGTGGAGTATGCGAAGAACGCGCTTGCGATAAAGTCTGTCTGTGTAGCTCCGATATACGTACCGTAGCCTGCGTCCATAGCAAGCCAGTCGCCGTAGTGGTCTCCGCCTATCCACAAATATTCCTCAACGCCGGTGTTGTGCATATATTCTACCCATTTCTTCATCATAGGATAGTTCTCGCGAAGCATCTCGACGTTACCGTAAGCCTTATACATCTCCCAAGGACATATTGTAGCCGCGTCCGCCCAAGCAGTAGATATCTTGTTTCCGCAGTCGGTGATACCTGGAACAACGCCCCAAATACCGCCGTCCTCTCTCTGCTCAAGAGCAACGTCGCCAAGCCATTTTCTGAAGAAGTTTTCAACGTCGTAGTTGATTGCAGCTGTACGGCAGAACACCTCTGCGTCACCCGTCCAGCCAAGGCGTTCGTTTCTCTGCGGGCAGTCGGTAGGAATATCGATGAAGTTTCCTCTCTGTCCCCAGATGGTGTTGCTGTAAAGACGGTTGAGCTTATCGTATCCGCAGACAAAATGTCCTGTTCTCGTCATATCGGAATAGATAACCACCGATGTGAAGTTATCGATATCGACCTCTTCAAGCGGATACTCGTCAAGTCTTATATATCTGTATCCCTGGAAGCAGAATCTGGGGGTGAATACGTCTTCCTCGCCGCTACAAATATATGTCATAGTATTCAAAGCATTTCTGAGGTTATCTGTATAGAAGTTCCCGTATTTATCGAGCACCTCTGCGTGACTGATGACGACTCTGTCGCCCTTCTTTGCCTTTATCTTTAGCTCAACAAATCCCGCGAGGTTCTGACCGAAGTCGATGACCTTCTCGCCCTTGGGGGTTATAATGAGCTCGGACGCGAAAACTCGCTCTCTCTCGGCGATAAATTCGCCAACCTGCTCAACAAGCGCGGGCTTGTATTCTGTATCTATAATAGCTCCGCAAAGCTTTTCGGGCTCTGCTGTCGCGTCAACAGTCTCACCGTCGTAAAGCTCGGAAAAGAGTATCTTGGTGGTATAAACATCCCAGCTCTCATCGGTAAGGATAGTCTCTGTCGTGCCGTCGGCGTAGGTCACCACTATACTTGCGATAACGCATATATTTGAGCAATCGACCGCGGGGCGTCTGTGATATCCGATATTTCCAAGCGCCCAGCCCTTACCCGCGATGATGGAGAAGCAGTTATCCTTGCCCATATACTCGGTCACGTCATATCTCTGATACTG
>JAZSBF010000045.1:0-5968 GCA_045602205.1 Eubacteriales bacterium | reverse complement strand
AATAAAATCGGGAGCATTTATATACTCCCGATTTTATTTATATTTTCTGTCTTTGTTGCATACGCTTCCAACTTATAAAGCCGTAGATATCGTTTGCGAAAAATACGACGAAGCAGGCGAGCATAGGCAGATTTGAGACGTCAGAAATCGTCGCTATACTCCAAAGGATAACTAGAACGATGTCGTTAAGCGAATATCCAAGCGCAAAATATGGCGAGCGCAGAACGGTGAGAGATGCGGCAAAAAAGCTTGTGGCGATAGATATCGTGCTGATTACAAGATTTGCCGTTCCAAGTGCCCCAAGAATGAAATAAAACGCGAAAGTGACTGCGATGGTAAGCAAGAGCAATATTGAAAGCTTTTTTGAATTTATGGAAGCTACCCTTACCTCTTTTGTGTTCTTGTATGGATTTCTTAACCACGATATTGCGGATATAATAGCGATGGGAGCGCTCATTCCGAGATAGGTTATCATCTCGCCGTAGTATCTCTGCTCATAGGAGACGATACCGTAAAGCACAGAGAATATTACCACAAGTATCTGCCCGATAACGTATCCTTTGGCTAAAAACATCAAGGCGGTAACGCCTACGAGAGATGCCGCAAGCGATACGAGGTCCTTTGTGCTCGAAAAGAAAAAGGATATCGTGACGATGAGCATAGAGCTACTCCAGAGCAATAATTCAAACTTAGTTAATTCTCGGAAAGGATTTTTCATATCAGACTCCCCAGCAAAAAAATAACATTCGTTTTGTGCATCTTCAAAGACCTAACGATGCGCAAACGAATGCTTTCGGCATTCACTACCCGGTGGTAGTAACATATTACGGTGATATTTTAACATAAGAATGAGAAAAAGTCAATAGCTATCAAAAAAACAAAGAGGCTGCTTTATTTAGGCATAAACGAAAAGAGCTAAGATATCTTAGGACAAAGGTATCTTAGCTCTAAATTTTTTATAAATTTAGGTTGAAATTCTCCGAATTTCTCCATATAAAATATATGCTCTTTTCTATCTCCGTTTTCTCGCTCGACGTATTTTTATACGCCTATCACTCGAAAACGAAGATTTCTGCCCTAAATCAAGCGAGCCTCCAAAGGCGCTTCGCACTAAGAATTCGGCAATTTTTACTCATTTGCTCAAATCAAGACTGATTTTGCTGATTTCTTAGTGACTCAGCGCCTTTGGAATTTCGTTACATCGTAACGAGGAAGAATCTGAGTGTAAAGAGTACCGCGATACCTGCAACAACGATGTCCTTCTTTGTGAACTTACCAAGAGCGATTCTGATGATCGTGTAAGCGATAGCACCGATAGCGATACCGTTAGAGATCGAGTAGGTAAGAGGCATCATAATGAGGGCGAGGAATGCGGGAACTGCTGCCGAGATGTCGGACATATCGACCTTAGAGAAGTTCTTGAGCATAAGAACGCCGACATAGATGAGCGCGGGAGCTGTTGCGCAAGCGGGAACGATCGCCGCAACGGGAGTGAGGAAGAGGCAGAGTGCAAAGCAGATAGAGGTAACAAGCGAAGCAAGTCCTGTTCTTCCGCCTGCCGCAACGCCTGCAGCCGATTCAACGAAGGTCGTACAAGTGGACGTTCCGAGAACCGCGCCCGAAACGGTTGCGATAGAGTCGCAGTGCATAGACTTGTCTATATCTATGGGGTCACCGTTCTCGTCAAGCATATCAGCCTGAGAAGCTGTTCCGTAGAGAGTTCCGATAGTATCGAACATATCAACGAGACAGAAGGTGATAGTAAGAACGATAGCGTTAATTATAGCAGACGAGCCGCCCTCGAATATCGAGAAGCCCTTGAATGCTCCGAGGAAACCGATCTCTCCGAAATCCTTGAAGGATTGACCTATCTTGCCGAGGTCGAAGCTGGGCACTGTCCAAGTTGCAACGTAGTAGATAACAGAAACAGCAACGATGGTTATAATGATAGAGCCCTTAACGTTCTTCTTCTCAAGAATTGCGATGAGGAAAAGACCGAGAAGTGCAAGAACTACGGGAGCTATCGCAACCCAAGCCTCAAAGGGAGCTTTTCCTGCCATCTTGCCGTGGAAGTCAAAGAACTGAACGAATGTGTACTGGTTAGCCTCGATGATACCGACGTTCTTGAATCCGATAAACGCGATAAAGAGACCGATACCTGCGGGAATTGCTTTCTTAAGACAATCGGGAAGCGCCTTTGCGATATACTTTCTCGCACCTGTTACAGAAAGTATCATAAAGATGATACCCGAGAGAAGAATGATGCAAAGTCCCTCACGGTAACCCTGAATGGGATCAGAGCCCGAAAGAAGCGCGGGGAGAATGAAAGAGACGAAGAAGAATGAGTTAAGACCCATTCCACACGCCTGTGCGAAGGGGAGCTTAGCGTAAAACGCGTAAAGCAGTGTACCGATAACTGCAACGAGTATCGACGCAACGTAAACTGCGTTCCAGATCGTATCGAAAGGACCGCCGAAGGTAAAGCCAACTACCTGATTCGGATTGGTTACAACGATGTAAGCCATTGCGAAGAAGGTGGTAAGACCTGCGGTAATCTCAGTCTTCACGTTAGAACCGCGCTCGCTGATTTTAAAAAATTTGTCCATAGCTTTTCTCCTATTTTTATTTTTAAAAAATTACAATTATAGTTTAACACGGAATTAAAAAATTTTCAAGAGGATTTAAATATTTTTTTGCAAAAATATAAAGAAAAACATACATTGCTGTATAATTATGCAAGTTTCAGGCAATATCAAAGGCGACCGCAAAGAGTCGCCTTTAGTTATTCACTTTCGCCTAAGCTTCCCCTTCATTCAAGAAGCGGCATAGAACAAGGCGCACCGCAGACGTGACGCCGACGGTGTAGTTACCTACTCCGAGGTGTCGCGGCGAGGACCAAACGCAGTTATATGCCGCTTATTGAATGAAAATTATTTAGCTGCTTCGCGTCTCGCCTTCATAACAGCCTTCATGCGAAGCTCGGTATTGAGTATCTTCTTGCGAAGTCTTATAGACTTAGGTGTTACCTCGATAAGCTCGTCGTCGGTAATAAACTCAATAGCCTCCTCAAGCGAGAAGATAACGGGGGGAGTCAGAAGAAGCTTCTCGTCAGCGCCAGCCGAACGAATTGCCGTAAGCTGCTTCTTCTTGCAGGGGTTTACCGAGATATCCTCGTTTTTGGGCGTCTCGCCGACTATCATTCCCTCGTAAACGGGAGTTTGCGGTCCGACAAAAAGATTTCCTCTCTCCTGTGTGTTGAAAAGACCGTATCTTGTCGTTTCTCCGTCCTCAGACGCGACAAGAGAGCCTGTAAATCTCATAATTATCTCGCCTCTGTAAGCCTGATAACCGTCAAATATCGTATTCATAATACCCTCGCCGTGAGTAGCCGTAAGGAACTCCGAGCGGTATCCGAAAAGACATCTTGAGGGGATAGAATACTCTATTCTCATTCTCGAGCCAATGGGAGTCATCTCGAGAAGGTCGCCCTTTCTCTGTCCAAGCTTTTCAACGACAGCGCCCACGTACTCGGAAGGAACGTCAAGCGTTACTCTTTCCATAGGCTCGCACTTTACGCCGTCTATTTCCTTAAAGAGAACTCGGGGGTTAGAGCACATCATTTCATATCCCTCACGTCTCATTGTCTCAATGAGGATAGAAAGGTGCATCTCTCCGCGTCCCGCAACTCTGAATTCCTCGGTGGTCTCGCCGTCGCTGACTCTGAGAGAAACGTCCCTTAGAAGCTCCTTGTAAAGTCTGTCGCGGAGCTGTCTTGAGGTAACAAATTTACCCTCTTTGCCCGCAAAAGGACTGTTATTGACCGCAAAGGTCATCTCCATTGTGGGCTCGCTGACCTTGACAAATTCAAGCGCCTCGGGCGCGTTTATGCTGGTTATCGTGTCTCCGATGGTGATGTTCTCCGCTCCCGAGAAGCACACGATATCTCCCATCTTCGCGCTCTCAACGGGAACGCGCACAAGTCCGTCTATCTGGAAGAGCGCAACTATCTTGGTACGCTTTGGAGCAGCACCCGAGTGGTAGTTGCAGATGTATGCCTCCTGATTGGCTCTTATCGAGCCGCGTTCAATTCGTCCGATACCGATTCTTCCGACGTATTCGTTATAGTCTATCGAGGAAACGAGAAGCTGAAGCTCTCCATCCTCGTCACCCTCGGGCGCGGGAATGTAGTCGAGTATCTTGTCAAAGAGGGGGATAAGGTCAACGCCCTCTACGTCGGGGTCCTCTGTCGCCGTTCCCGCTCTTCCCGAGCAGTAGAGCATCGGGCTGTCAAGCTGTTCGTCCGATGCGTTGAGGTCGATGAGAAGCTCCAGTATCTCATCCTCTACCTCGCCAAGTCTTGCGTCGGGCTTGTCTATCTTGTTTATAACGATTATAACTCTGTGATTAAGCTCAAGAGCTCTCTGAAGCACGAATCTTGTCTGAGGCATAGGACCTTCTGCCGCGTCAACAAGCAGGATAACTCCGTTTACCATTTTAAGAATTCGCTCAACCTCGCCTCCGAAGTCGGCATGTCCCGGGGTGTCGATGATATTGATCTTTACGTCTTTGTAGTGTACCGCGGTGTTTTTAGCAAGTATCGTGATTCCTCTTTCTTTCTCAAGGTCTCCCGAATCCATAACACGCGTAACCGTTTCTTGATTGTCACGGTAGATTCCTCCCTGCTTGAGCATCTCGTCAACAAGCGTGGTCTTTCCGTGGTCAACGTGCGCGATTATGGCAACATTTCTCAGATCGTTTCTTATCACAGGCGTAATCTCCTTTAAATAATTATTTCCAACATATTATTATATCACAATTTCTCGCTATATAAAATATTTTATATGACGATTTTTGAAGTTTTATATAAAATTTTATTGTGCAATTTATATCATAAAATGTAAAATTACCCTTGAAAAAGGGCAGATAAAATGATATAATGATATCTGCTTATAGAAGGAACAGAGGAGTTTTGTATATAGTTTTTATGAAAAAGCTTTTAATATTTGACCTTGACGGAACGCTTGCTGACACGCTCCCGTCGATAACACACGCGATAAACCTTGCGGCAGAGGAATTTGCATATCCGCAAAGAACCTGTGAGGACGTTCGCCGCGCCATAGGAAACGGAGCTAAGTTGCTTGTAAAGCGACTGATGCCCGAGAGCGAAGCGGCAGATGAGGATAAAGTCACAAGGTTTTTGGAGCGCTATGAGGATATGTACGACAAGACCTTTATAGAGGCAGACAAATGCTATCCGGATATGAAAGAGGCGGTCGTCGAGCTCCACAAGAGAGGCTATACGATAGCCGTGCTTTCAAACAAGCAAGACAAATATGTCGTGCCGCTTGCGAAGGCTCTTATCGGAGAGGATATTCTTGCTTTTGCCGCGGGACAGCGAAAGGAATATCCCAAAAAGCCCGACCCAACAGTCCCTCTTATGATAGCTGAAATGCTCGGCGCAAGACCCGAGAATACCGCTTTTATCGGCGACAGCGACGTTGATATCATTACAGCAAAAAAAGCGGGAATGATATCGGTCGGCTGCGATTGGGGCTACCGCCCCCGCGCCGAGCTTGCGGAGTGCAATCCCGATTACCTTATATCCTCGCCCGAGGAACTGTTGACGGTGTTAAGGAGATTTATGTGAGAACCTTTTGAGGAAAGCTGCAACCCCCTTGGGGTTGCGCCAAGTTTGATTTGGCGGCTAAACACCGCCATTTCAGCTTACAGCTAAAAACATCAAACATTGGATTCTCACACTCTCCAAACCTTTTTAAGAAAAAAGGTTATTGGCTCACTAAATATTATTTCGCTTAATCAAATGTTCTTTTCTAAGGAAGCAACACGGCGGACCGCAGGCAGCGCCTGCCCCCAGGCTTCGGGTGTCGTATGCTTTTAATTTCTATTTATCCCACGATGGTGAAATCTGCTATAAACACTCGTACCATACCCGCCGAGTTGCATTTTT
>JAZSBF010000044.1:0-9907 GCA_045602205.1 Eubacteriales bacterium | reverse complement strand
CCTCGCCACCGTTGTATGCCGCAAATGCGGTCTGCCAGTTGTAGTTGAATTTTTTGTGAAGATACGAGAGATAATAAGTGCCGTATCTTATAGCTGTTTCGGGTTCAAAAATCTTTTTGTAGGGGAGATATTCGCAAAGATGCTCGTCTCCCGAAAGCCACACGAAAGTGCGCTCTATCATCTGCATAAGTCCGCACGCGTCGTCGGTGGAAACAGCGTCGGGATCAAAATCGCTCTCGACCTTTATAACGGCGTAAATTATATATTTGGGAACTCCGAACTCCTTTGATGCATCGCTTATCAGCTCGTCGTAGGAGGCGGGATATATCTTCTTTTCAATGAAGGTCCAACCCATATCAACGGCGACACCGAGGGATATCGATATCGCTATTATAAGGACTATCGCAATAAGTCTTTTTGTCTGTTGTTTCATAAGCGCTCCTTTATGGATTTATGAGCTTTTGTACGGTATCTCGCGCCGCTTTTGCAAAGGTTTCTCCGTCGCCGTCGTTTATGAGAACGATATCGGACACCGAGGTGTAAAAGAAGTCGTTCTTTTGCGCTCCGACTCTCATCTCGGCGCTCTCTCGCGAGATGCCGTCACGTGCCATTATTCTTTCGATTCTCGTCTCGGAAGACGCTATTACAGAGATGACCGTGTCGCATTTCAGATGAAATCCCGACTCGATAAGCGTCGGCGCGTCAAGTGCTATCACCGAATGATTTTTTCCCTCAAGCGAGGAAATTATTCGTTCTATCTCGTCTATTACAAGAGGAAGCACCGTGCTGTTGAGTATGCGGAGCTTTTCTCGGTCTCCAAAGACGCGCGCAGAAAGAGCCGCGCGGTCAAGCGAGCCGTCGGCAGATATTAGGTCGTTGCCGAATTTCTCGGCAATTTTTAAGACACAGGGCGAGTGAGAGGTGAGCATCGAATGATAGACCTCGTCGGCGTTTATACACGGAATTCCCGACTCGGATATATACTTACAGAGAAGCGATTTTCCCGCTCCGCTCGGACCTGTTATACCGATTATCTTTGCCATATCCAAAAACTCCAATCAAATACTCCTTATATTATACCTTATAATAAAGCTTTTTTCAAGTGTATTTTTATTTAATTATTAAATTCTTGAATTTAAGCGGGGAGTTTAAAAATAACACTTGACACTCAATTTTCAATGTATTATAATTGGCGTAAGAGTGAGTGGCGGAGGTAATATGAGATGAGATATGATACGATACTTTTTGACGCGGACGGAACACTGTTTGATTTTTTGCGCTGTGAGGACAGCGCGATAAGAGCGACATTCGCGGATTTTGACATAGAGCCGAGCGATGATCTCGTCCGCTCTTACAGTCAGATAAACGACAGCCTTTGGAAGATGCTTGAGAGGGGAGAGATAGAAAAATCTGTCCTTCTTTACCGTCGCTTTGAGCTTTTTTGCGAGAAGCACGGCTTTGTACGCGACTCGAAGGCGATGGCGAAAAAATATATGAAAGAGCTCTCCGATCAGGCTTATTTTCTCGACGGAGCAAAGGAGCTTTGCGCCTCTCTCTCGGGCAAACTTAGAATGTATATAGTTACCAACGGAGTTGATTTTATACAGAGGAACAGATATAAAAAGAGTGGACTTGATGAGTATTTTGAAGATATGTTTATCTCGGGTGAGATAGGGTACGAGAAGCCGTCGGTGAAATATTTTGACGCTGTCAGCGAAAAAATCCCCAACTTTTCAAAGGAAAACACACTTATCGTTGGAGACTCGCTCACATCCGATATTCGCGGAGGAATAAATTATTCTCTCGATACCTGTTGGTATAACCCGTCGGGAAAGGATGCGCCCGCGGATATGGATATCACTTATATCGCAAAAAGCTTTGACGATATTTATAATTTTATTGTGGGTAACGGAGAGTATCTATGAGAGATATTTTTAAAAGGCTTTCGGAGAGGGGAATAGACTGTAAAGCCGAAGTACCCCTCTCTGAAATGTCTACCTTCGGGATCGGGGGCATAGCAGACGCAGTTGCTTATCCCGAGTCTGCCGAAGAGCTTATATGGGCGGTAAGAGCCGCAAAGCAGTGCGGTACATCTTTCTTAGTCATAGGAAACGGCTCTAATGTACTTTTTTCCGACGATGGATACGGCGGACTTCTGATCTCGACAGATAGACTTCGCGCGCTTTCCTTTGAGGGAGAGAGAGTCAATTGCTCAGCGGGGGTATCCTTGCCGTCTCTTTCAAAAAAAGCGGCGGAGCTTGGACTTTCGGGACTTGAATTCGCGTGCGGTATTCCGGGATATCTGGGCGGAGCTATCTATATGAACGCGGGGGCGCACGGCAGCGAGATGTCTGATATTGTACTCAGCACTCGCGCCTATGACAGCGAGAGGGACGTCGTTTTTGACATACCCCTCAAGGACAATCTTTTTTCATACAGACACAGCGTATATTCCAAGTCCACGTCGCTCATCTGTATCTCGGCTGAGCTTAGTCTCAGACGTGACAGTGTCGATGCAATAAAGGCGAGAATGAAGGAATATACCGAAAAACGAAGAAGCACACAGCCGATAGAAATGGCGAGCGCGGGCAGCTTTTTCAAGCGCCCCGAGGGACATTTTGCGGCAAAGCTTATAGATGACTGCGGACTCAAGGGCTTTCAAGTAGGACGTGCCGCCGTCTCGGAGAAGCACGCGGGATTTATAGTAAATCTCGGCGGCGCTACGGCAAAAGAGGTGCTTCTGCTTGCAGAGATCGTCTCCGACAAAGTGTTTGCCGAGACGGGAATAAGACTTGAGAGAGAAGTAAAATACTTAGGTAGGATATAAAATGTCATTTTCAAATGATGTAAAAAGCGAGCTTTTATCAGCTCCCGTAAAAATGAACTGTTGCCGAAAGGCGTTGCTTTTCGGGCTTCTTTATAACTCGCGTCACAAGGAGGGAACTCATCTGTGCGCGACCTTTGGTATGCGCGAGAGCGCAGAGCTTGCCGCATCTCTGCTTGGCGAGGTCGCTAAGTGCGATATAAGTGAGAGCGCCGCATCGGGAAGACGCTCGTACATACTTGATTTTTCATCAAAGGCGTTTGCCTCGTTCGCTATGCGAATAGGAGGCGGAGAGGGAATTGCCGATACGGCAAAATTTCGTTGCGAGGAATGCCGTGCCGCATTTCTCAGAGGCCTTCTTATAGCACTCGTTACGGTCAATGACCCACATAAGAGCTATCACCTTGAGATACCCTTGGCAAAATACAACAGAGACAGGATATCGGCGCTTGAGGAGTTTTTCATCGAAGGCGGATTTGAGCCAAAAACTGTCCAGAGGGATAAGACAGTAGCGATATATTTCAAGAGCAATATGCAGATATCCGATATCTTAAGCTTCGCGGGCGCTATGAAGGCGAGCTTTGAGGTGACAAACAGATATATAGAGAGGGATATACGAAATAACGAGAACAGGGCAACAAATCTCGTTACCACAAATATCTCAAAATCGGTAAGTGCCGCCAGACGTCAGGTCTTGGCTATAAACAAGCTCATTGAAGCAGGCAGGCTTGATATGCTTCCAAGCGAGCTTGTAGAGACGGCAATGCTCCGTCTTGAAAATGAACACGTCTCTCTTTCGGAGCTTGCGCTGATTCACGAGCCGCCAATATCAAAATCGGGACTTAATAACCGTATAAAAAGGATACTTGATGAGGCGAACGAGCTCGAATAAGGCGTTTTGCGCATAGAGGATCGCACTCAAGGTGTTCGATATCATATTTCGGTATTGTATATCCGTCTTTATATCGGGCAGAATTTATAAAAAATGAAGCAGAAAGTTACGGAAATCGGCTTTTTAGTTTATAGAACGTTAATTTCTTCTTAAAAAGTTATTAAATCTTCGTTTCTTGTTGACAAAGCTCGAAAGTTGTAGTATAATAGATTATCAAGAATTTTTATTTTTTTGAAAAAAGAAAGGGAAAACTATGAAAGTAGTAATTTTGGCTGGTGGATTCGGAACAAGAATTACCGAAGAATCACATCTTAAACCTAAGCCTATGATCGAAATCGGCGGAATGCCCATCCTTTGGCATATAATGAAAAGCTATTCTGCGCACGGATATAACGAGTTCGTCATCTGTTGCGGCTATAAGCAGCACGTAATTAAGGATTTCTTCAATGAATATTTTATTCACAATTCTGATATCACCTTTGATTTCACAAGCAAAGAGAACAGAATGAAGGTCCATAAGAACTTCTCTGAGCAGTGGAAGGTAACCGTTGTTGATACGGGACTTAACACAATGACAGGCGGAAGAATAAAGAGAATAAAGAGATATGTGGGAGACGAGCCCTTTATGCTCACCTACGGTGACGGCGTTTGCGATATAGATATCAATAAGCTCGTTGAATTCCATGAATCTCACGGCAAGCTCGCAACTATGACTGTCGTTCACGCCGGTCAGAGATTTGGTGTTATCAATACCGACGAAAACTCTCAGGTCACATCGTTCCGTGAGAAGAAGAATGTTGACGGAGTGCCGATAAACGGCGGATTTATGGTTCTTGATCCCAAGGTCATCGACTATATTGAGGGAGATTCTACGATATTCGAGCAGGATCCTCTTGAGGCGCTTGTAAAAGACGGTCAGCTTATGGCTTATAAGCACGACGGCTTCTGGCAGTGTATGGACACACTCAGAGACAAAGAAAATCTTGAAAAGATCTGGAGCAGCGGAAATGCTCCGTGGAAAAAGTGGGACTAAATTATGTTTGATTTAAAATTTTATGAGGGCAAGAAGGTTTTTGTAACTGGACATACGGGCTTTAAGGGCTCGTGGATGTGCAGAGTTCTCAAAAATCTCGGCGCAGAGGTTACGGGATTTTCTCTTGAGCCTCCCACAGACCCGTCGCTCTTTTACGTTTCCAATGCCGCAAAGGGAATCAATTCCTGCATTGGAGATATCAGAGATCTTGATGCTCTCAAAGCGTGCTTCGATAAGGCTCAGCCCGAGATAGTTCTTCATCTTGCCGCACAGCCGATAGTAAGAGACAGCTATAAAGACCCTAAGTATACCTACGAGACCAACGTTATGGGAACGGTCAACATCCTTGAGTGTGTAAGACTCTCAAGCTGTGTAAAATCCTTCCTTAACGTAACTACCGACAAGGTATATAAGAATAACGAGTGGGAGTGGGGATACAGAGAGAACGAGCCTCTTGACGGCTTTGACCCGTATTCCAACAGTAAATCCTGCTCGGAGCTTGTCACACACTGCTACAAGGATTCCTTCTTTGCTGACGGCAAAATTGCAATTTCGACAGCGAGGGCGGGAAATGTTATCGGCGGAGGCGACTACGCTAATGACAGAATAATCCCCGACTGCATAAGAGCGGCGCTTGAACATAGAGATATAGTAGTGAGAAATCCTCATTCCACAAGACCCTATCAGCATGTTCTTGAGCCTGTTATGGCGTATCTCATGATAGCGGCGGCTCAGTACGAGGACATATCTTACGCAGGATATTATAACGTAGGACCCGATGAAGTCGATTGTTTCAAGACGGGTAATCTTGTTGACCTCTTCTGCAATACGTGGGGCGAGGGAATGAAGTGGATAAACCGTTACGACGGAGGACCTCACGAGGCTAACTTCCTCAAGCTCGATTGCTCGAAACTTAAGAGCGTATTCGGTTGGACACCGTGCTGGAATCTCGGTGACGCGGTAAAATACACTATCGAGTGGACCAAGTGTCTGCGCGACGGCGGCGACGTAGAGAAGTGTATGGATGCGCAGGTCGACGTATTCGTTAAGTCTGCGAAATGGATAGAAAAATAAATAACATCAGAATCAGCGACAGTATCCCTGGCGCTGTTTCTGCGTTAGACTACCAAAAACCAATAAGCCTTAGGGATATAAATTACTGACTAAAAATTTATCGCTATAAGTCACTTAGGCTGGAATAGGAGAAGTAATGAAGGCAGTTATTACGGGAGCGACAGGCGCTGTTGGAATGGCGCTTATCGACGAGCTTGTAAAAAACGACATTGAGGTGCTCGTGCTTTGCCGTCCCGATTCCGACAGAAATAAGAGAATAAAGCTCTCGGATAAGGTAAAGATGGCATATTGCGACCTCAAGGATATAAAGAATTATCAGGCAGGCGAGGGAGAGAAGTATGACTATTTCTTCCACCTTGGCTGGATAGGCACTACGGGCGCCGCGAGAAACGATATGTTCTTGCAGAACAAGAACGTTGAGTATACGCTTGACGCGGTAGCTCTCGCGCATAGAATGGGATGCAGTGTCTTCGTCGGCGCTGGCTCGCAGGCGGAGTACGGCAGAGTCGAGGGAAAGCTTTCGGATAAGACTCCCACAAATCCTGAAATGGGATACGGTATCGCAAAGCTGTGCGCAGGTCGTATGACAAAAATTATGTGTGAATCGCTCGGTATCAAGCATATCTGGGCAAGAATACTCAGTGTTTACGGTCCTTATGATAATGAGGTATCTATGGTGATATCCACACTGAGAAAAATGATCGCGGGCGAGGAAGCTGAGTTTACCGCAGGTGAGCAAATATGGGATTATATGTACTCGGAGGATGCGGCAAAGGCTCTGCTTGCCATTGCCGATAAGGGAGTTCACGGCTCTGTTTATTGCCTTGGAAGCGGCTCTCCAGCGCCTCTTAAGGAGTATATCGAAAAGATGCGTGACGCGGCAAATCCTGAGTGCAAGCTCGGACTTGGAAAACGCCCCTACGCACAGAATCAGGTGATGTACCTTTGCGCTGACATAGAGAAGCTTAAGTCCGATACAGGCTTTGAGCCTTCTGTAAGCTTTGAGGAAGGCATCGCTAAGACCGTTGCATATCTCAGAGATGATATGACGGATAACTAAGAAAGGAATGAAACAATGAAAAAACTCAGTATAATGGTTCCTTGTTATAACGAGGAAGAGAATGTTGTTCCTATGAGCGAGGCGCTCGTAAAGCAGCTATCGGAGATGCCTCAGTATGATTACGAGATAGTTTTTATAGACAACTGCTCTACGGATAATACAAGAGCGCTCCTTCGCGGAATATGCGAGGGAAATAAGAAGATAAAGGCCATCTTCAATACAAGAAATTTCGGTCAGTTCAATTCTCCCTACCACGCTATTTGTCAGACGACAGGAGACTGCACCATAACTATCTGCTGTGATTTCCAAGACCCTATCGATATGATACCCAAATTCGTCGAGGAGTGGGAGAGAGGATATAAGATAGTTTGCGGAGTAAAGACCTCGAGTAAGGAAAGCAAGCTTATGTATGCGCTCAGAAGCCTTTACTATAAGCTTATCAAAAAGGCGTCGAAGGCAGAGCAGATAGAGCATTTCACGGGCTTTGGACTTTACGACAAGAGCTTTGTTGACGTGCTTCGTCAGCTTGACGACCCGATACCCTTTATCAGAGGGATCGTGGGAGAACTGGGACCTAAATTCAAGACTATTGAATACGAACAGCAAAAGAGAAGAGCAGGTAAGACGAGCAACAATTTCTTCAGTCTTTACGATGCCGCTATGCTCTCGTTTACGTCCTACACGAAGATCGGTCCAAGACTTGCTGTCTTTGGCGGCGCATTTATGTCTATGCTCAGCGCCTTTGCGGCAGTAGTCTGCCTTATACTTAAGCTTATAGACCCCGAGTTCTTTTTTACCACGGGAACTGTACCGATAATACTTGCGATATTCTTCGTAGCGGGCATACAGCTTGCCTTTATAGGACTTATAGGCGAATACATAATGAGCATAAATACAAGAGTAATGAAGCGTCCTCTCGTTATTGAGGAGGAGCGCATTAATTTTGATTGAGCGTAAATAAAAACAACTAAAAATACGGGAGGTACTTGTTATGTCAGATTTTGTTCATCTTCACTTGCACAGTGAATACAGTCTGCTTGACGGTGCCTGCCGTATTTTTGATATTCCCAAAAGGGCGGCGGAATGCGGACACACAGCAGTAGCGCTTACAGACCACGGCGTGATGTACGGTGCGGTCGCTTTTTTTGAAGCGTGTAAAAAGGAAGGAATAAAGCCTATCATCGGTTGCGAGGTGTACGTGGCACAGACAAACCGTTTTGATAAGACCCCGACCGTAGGCAAGCCGCACCACCTCGTACTGCTCTGTAAAAACGAGACGGGATATAAAAACCTCATTTACCTTGTCTCAAAGGGATATACCGACGGATTTTACTCAAAGCCGCGGGTGGATAAGGAGCTTATCGCGGCTCACTCCGAGGGGCTTATCGCTCTCTCCGCCTGCCTTGCGGGCGAGATACCGTCGCTCCTTTCAGCAGGTGACTTTGAGGCAGCAAAGAGAGTGGCGCTTGAATATTCCTCTATTTTCGGAAAAGACAATTTTTATATAGAGATACAGAACCACGGACTTGCCGAGCAAATACAGATACTCCCAAGCCTTGCAAAGCTTTCGGAGGATATGGGGATTGGGCTTGTCGCTACCAACGACTGCCACTATCTGCGAAGAACTGACGCGCAGACTCAGGCGGTGCTTATGTGTATACAGACCAACCGAGTGATAAGCGACGGCAGACCGATAGGATTTGAGACCGACGAATTTTACTATAAGACTACCGAGGAGATGAAAAATATCTTCGGTAAATACAAGGGAGCTATCGAGAACACGGTAAAGATTGCTGATATGTGCAATTTTGAGTTTTCCTTCAATATCCCCAAGCTCCCGACATTCAAGACACCAAACGGCGAGAGCGCGGCTGATTATCTCCGTCAGCTTGTCGCAGAGAGATTTGCCGCAAAGGTCGCATCAGGCGCTATAAGCTTTTCTAAAGCTTCCCGTGAAAAATATGAGGAGAGGATAGAATACGAGCTCTCGGTCATTGAAAATATGGGCTTTTGCGACTATTTTCTGATAGTGCAGGATTACGTCAATTACGCGCGGTCGCAAAATATCCCTGTGGGCCCCGGCAGAGGCTCGGGCGCGGGAAGCCTTGTGGCGTATATGATAGGAATAACCGACGTTGACTCGCTTGAGTTTAACCTGCTCTTCGAGCGTTTCCTCAACCCCGAGCGAGTAAGTATGCCAGATATAGACGTTGACTTCTGCTATAACAGACGAGACGAGGTCATCGATTATATGTACCGAAGATACGGCGCTGAGCACGTATCTCAGATAGTTGCGTTCGGAACGCTTGCCGCAAGGGCAGCGGTAAGAGACGTAGGCCGTGCGCTCGGAATGAGCTATACCGACGTTGACACTGTCGCAAAGGCAATACCGCGAGAGCTTGGAATGACACTTGCCGAGGCTATGAAAAAGAGCGAGCTAAAGGCTCTTTACGAGTCCTCGGAGGAGGTAAGAGAGCTTCTCGATATGGCAAGTGCCGTTGAGGGAATGCCTAGAAATATCACGGTGCACGCGGCAGGACTCGTTGTAACAGACCAACCGATATCCGACAGTGTTCCGCTCTCCCTCAGTAACGGAACTGTGGTAACACAGTTTGATATGGATATAATCGGCAAGCTCGGACTTCTCAAGTTCGACTTCCTCGGTCTACGCTATCTCACGATAATAGACGACGCCTGCGAGGCGGTGCGCGCTTGTTTGTCGGATTTTGATATAACGCGAGTACCGATAGACGATAAGGCGACCTATGAGCTGATATCAAGAGGGGACACCCTTGGCGTATTTCAGCTTGAGTCGGCGGGAATGAGACAGGTGCTTACCGAACTTAAGCCCGACAGATTTGACGATATCGTTGCCGCTATCGCGCTCTATCGTCCGGGACCGATGGATTCAATACCCAAATATATAGAATCGCGCCACAATCCCGATAAGACCGAGTATTTCTTGCCCGAGCTCAAGCCGATACTTGAATCGACCTACGGCTGTACCGTATATCAGGAGCAGGT
>JAZSBF010000043.1:0-9155 GCA_045602205.1 Eubacteriales bacterium | reverse complement strand
GTTATCGGAGCTAAGCAGTATCCCGAGAATATTATCGAGGACCTTAAAAAGGAGATCTCTCTTTATACCATAGACGGTCAGGAGATAGCAAAAGAGCTTGGCAACAGCAAGGTGCTCAATTCTGTGGTTCTTGGATACAGCGCAAACTTCATTGGATTTGATGAGGATGTATGGCTCGAGGTTATTGAGAATACAGTTCCCGCAAAAACGATAGACATTAATAAAAAAGCCTTTATAACAGGTATGAAGTTCACGAACAAGGGGGAAAACTAACAATGATCTGGAATGAAACAAAAGAATGTATGAGCAGAGACCAAATGCACGCTCTGCAAAGCGCAAGACTTGTAAAGCTTGTCGATTACGTTTATCACAACGTTGAGTACTACCGCAAAAAAATGCAGGCTGTCGATCTTATGCCCGCAGACATCAAGACTATTGAAGACATAACGAAGCTTCCCTTCACCACGAAGGACGACCTTAGAGAAAATTACCCCTTTGGTCTTTTTGCTGTACCTAATTCCGAGATAGTCAGAATACACGCTTCCAGCGGAACTACGGGTAAGGCTACCGTTGTAGGCTACACAAGATATGACCTTGACGTTTGGTCGGAGTGTGTTGCAAGATGCTTGACTATGGCAGGCGTGACAAAGGACGATATCGTTCAGGTCGCTTATGGATACGGCTTGTTCACAGGCGGTCTCGGAGCTCACGGCGGAGCTGAGAAAATAGGTTCTACCGTCGTACCTATGAGCACAGGTAACTCCAAAAAGCTCACCACTATGATGGTAGACTTCGGTGCTACGGCTATCGCTTGTACCCCTTCCTACCTTCTCCACATATCTGAGGTTCTTGCCGAAGAGGGTCTGCTTGACAAGATAAAGCTTAAATCTGCTATTTGCGGAGCTGAGCCCTGGACAGAAAAAATGCGTCACGAAATAGAGACAAGACTCAATATAAAGGCTTACGACATATACGGTCTGAGCGAGATAATGGGACCCGGTGTGGCGTGTGACTGTGAATATCATAAGGGACTCCACGTTTGCGAGGATCATTTCTATCCTGAGATACTCAACACGGCAACACTCTCTCCCGTTGCTGACGGCGAGACAGGCGAGCTTGCTTTCACAACGCTCACCAAAGAGGGTATTCCGCTTATCCGATACAGAACAAAGGACCTCACAAGCATAGATCATTCGACCTGTGAATGCGGAAGAACAAGCGCGCGTATCTCCAGATTCAAGGGACGTGTTGACGATATGCTCATAATCAGAGGAGTTAACGTATTCCCGAGCCAGGTTGAAGCGGCGCTCGTTGACGTTGAGGAGGTAACACCTCACTATATGATGATAGTTGACCGTGTCAACAACCTCGACACACTTGAGATACAGCTCGAGCTTGATCCTAAGTATTATACCGACGAGGTCAGAGCTATCGAGGCGCTCAACAAGAAGATATCCCACGTTATTCAGCAGGCTCTCGGAATCAGCGCAAAGATCAAGCTGGTAGAGCCTCAGTCGCTTGTCAGAAGCCAGGGTAAAGCAGTTCACGTTATAGACAACCGTAAATTATATTGATATCATACTTAGGAGGAAATAATTATGTTCGCAAAACAGTTGACTGTATTTATTGAAAACAGATCCGGAAGATTGTCCGAGGTACTTAACGTTCTTAAAAATAACAATGTAAACATTCTCTCTTTGAGCCTTGCAGATACAACAGAATTCGGTCTGCTCCGTCTTATAGTTGACAACGCGGCTCTCGGAAAAGAAAAACTCAGCGAAAGCGGTTTTTCTTCTCTCCTTTCCGACGTATCTATAATCAAGATACCTCACAAGGTGGGAAGCCTTCAGGAGCTTCTCAAGGTCATTGACGACAATGGCGTAAACATAGAGTATATGTACGGACTTTCCATAGAGTCGGACGAGGCTTACGTTGTACTTAAGGCATCAGATATTACAAAGGTCGACGAAATACTCACCGCAAACGGTGTTATAACTATCTCTTGTAAGGATCTTGCCAATATATAACCTCAAGAGGATAATATGATAATTGATTTTCACACGCACATTTTTCCCGACAAAATAGCCCAGAAAACTATCGGCTATCTTGCAGAGAAGGCGCAGATCCCCCCCTTCTCTGACGGCTCTGTCGACGGACTGCTCTCGGCTATGGAGCGCGCGGGCACGGATATATCCGTAACACTTCCCGTTCTCACAAGCCCCTCGCAGTTCGACAGTGTAAATCGCTTTGCCAGAGAGATAAATCAAGCCTTCTTTGACAAAGACCGAAAGCTTATATCTTTTGCCGGAATACACCCGAAATGCGAAGATATTGAGGGAAAAATGGCGTGGATCAGCAAAAACGGATTTTTGGGGGTCAAGCTCCACCCCGACTATCAAGAGACGTTCATTAACGATGATGGATATGTAAGGATATTGCAAGCCGCAAAAGAGCAGGATCTTATTGTTGTCACGCACTCGGGCGTTGACGGCGGTTACCGCGGTCTGCCCGTGAGATGCACTCCCGAGCTTGCAAAGCAGGTCATAGACAAGGTACACCACAAAAAATTCGTTCTTGCGCATTACGGCGCTAACGAAATGTTTGACGAGGTCTTAGAGCTTCTCTGCGGTGAGGACGTATATTTTGACACGGCGTATATACTTCGCTTCGTCGGTGAAGAAGCCTTCAAAAAGATACTCGAAAAGCACGGAGAGGACAAGATACTCTTTGCAAGCGACTCCCCTTGGAGCGACATCAAGGGAGACGTAGAAATCTTAAAATCTTTTTCTTTGAACAAACAAACCGAGGAAAAGCTGTTTTACGGCAACGCTAAAAAGCTTCTCGGAATATAGGTGATATTATGGGATACAATCAGAAAATGTTCGGGCTTGGAAGCAAGCGCTCGATAATCAGAGAAATATTTGAATACAGTAAAACAAGAGCGGCAGAGATCGGCGCTGACAAGGTGTTTGATTTCAGCCTTGGAAACCCAAGTGTTCCCGCACCCGCAGAGGTAAACAGCACGATAGCAGAGCTTCTCTCAACACAAAACTCAGTTGAGCTTCACGGATATACCTCGGCGCAGGGCGATGCTACCGTAAGGAAAGTTATTTCCGACAGCATACGCGATAGATTTGGAATAAACAACATAACTCCAAATCATATATATATGACTTGCGGCGCGGCAGCGTCTCTCTCGATATGCCTGAAGGCTGTTATCGAGGAAGACAGTAAGGACGAATGTATCGTTTTTGCTCCCTTCTTTACAGAATATCGAGTATTCATAGAAAACGCGGGAGGAAAAATAGTTATAAGTCAGCCGATGGAAAAGACCTTCCAGATAGACATTGCCGACTTTGAGAGCAAGATAAACAAAAACACAAAGGCTGTCATTGTCAACTCGCCAAACAACCCCAGCGGCGTTGTTTACTCAGAGGAAACTATAAAGGCTCTTTGTGAGGTGCTTCGCAGAAAGTCTGCCGAATACGGAAAGGCGATATACCTTATCGCTGACGAGCCTTACCGTGAGCTTGTTTATTCGGGTGTCGATGTTCCCTATCTTATGAACTATTACGCAAACACGCTCGTTTGCTACTCCTATTCAAAATCTCTCTCGCTTCCGGGTGAGAGAATCGGATACATAGCTGTATCTCCCGATATGGAGGACGGCGCAAATATTTATCTTGCGGTATGCGGCGCGGGAAGATCTCTCGGCTACGTTTGCGCTCCCAGCCTCTTCCAGCACGTTATCGCGCGTTGCGCAGGCGCTAAGGTAGATATCGATGTTTACAAAGAAAACAGAGATCTTCTGTACGACAATCTCACGTCTTACGGATATGAGTGCGTAAAGCCCGACGGAGCTTTCTACCTCTTTGTAAAAGCTCTTGAGGACGATGCTTATAAATTCTATGAGAAAGCCAAGGAGCACGAGATACTCGTTGTTCCCTGCGACGATTTCGGTGTTAAGGGCTACGTAAGAATTGCCTACTGCGTTGACAAGGCAAGAGTTCTCGGCGCGCTCCCCGCGTTTGAAAAGCTCGCGCTTGAGTATAAAAACAAGTAAGACAAAAGAGGCCGTCACAAATTTGCATTTGTGACAGCCTCTTTTTAGTGCTTATTCTATATTAATATTTACTCCATTAACTTCAATGTTTTCCTCGGCGCTGATGAGAATATACTTTTCTCCGTCGATTATCCTTGTTTTAACAAGGTCGGTGCGCTTGGGATTGACCTTTATGACAACGTCGGGGGTTTTCAGCTGAAACTGCCTTGTTTCAACGATATTTCTCGGACTTATCTGCGTCTTCTCTCCAAACTCTTTTGTAAAGTTCTCCTCAAAGGCGCTTACCTTCTCGCTGTCAAGTCCGCTCGACTCAAGCACCTCTCTGAACTTGTTCTTATCTATCATAAGAGGGTCTTCGTCCTTGTGCTCTTTGCTCTCCTCGATTATTTCGTTTATCTTATTATGTATCGTTTTTACCACGTGAAGCGTGCAATCGTTGCTGACGGTATTTTCGATAATACTGTTTATCGTCTGCTTCTGCACATCGGCGGGCATCGGTATGACCTCGGCGTTGAATACGCTCTCAATAAACGCCGAACGGTCTTCCTCTGTGTTTCGGGTATAATAAAGAGCCTTATAAATATTAGCGGTCCTATCGTCAAAGGTCGGAAACATAAAGCCAATCTCGGGCATTGCGACTACGGTATCCGAAGAAACGCTTCTGAAGGGATTTCCCGACACGTAAAAGCCGAGCTGAGACTTTGAGGTCTTGAGAGGACAGATACAACAAACGAAATATGTAAACACCTCATTTGATTCGCCGCTCTTCTCTCCGTCAACGCCGTGCGAGAGAACGTCATATTTATCGGCGGCAAGAAGTATGATATAATTTCCTTCCATCTCGACCGAAGAAATTATCTTATCATAAAGAGTGTGGACAGCAGCATCGTCGGAAAGTGTTGACTGTCTTATGTCCATAAGCATTTTATGCTCTTCCGACTCGAGCACCTGCTTCGTTGAAAATTCAATATCAACAAGATTCTTTCCGATATATCCCGAAAGAGTCTTTTTTATAACAGACAATATCTGCGCGCTCTCGTCCTCGGTCAAAAAAGCCATCGACTGATCAAACTCCGCAAGTATCTGCTTTTCTGAGCCGACACAACAGCCTCTTATGTGATTTATATTGCTCTTATGTATGTTAAAGCGCCGTCTTATTTCGGCAATTTCCTTTTCGTTCATATTATTCCTCGTTTAAAAAATAGACTTGTAAAAATCCTTTGCCCTTGCAAATATCTCTCTGATGTCTCTACGTATCTGTCCGCTATACTCGCGAAGATCAGAGGAGATGCCGTATGCCTCAACTCCAAGCTTTTTCGCAATATAAACAGCTCTATACAAGTGATATTCTTGTGTTACAACTATTATCTTGCCATACTTCTCTGCCTCGGCTGTATTGTAAAGGCTCTCATAGGTTGAAAAACCAAAATTATCGCAAACGATATCCTCTTCTCTCACGCCTCTCTCAAGGCAAAAGACTTTCATTGCCGCTACTTCGTCGTAGTCCTTATCGGGCGAGCAATCCCCACTAAGTATAATAGTGTCAGAATACCCTTCCTCGTAAAGCTCTATGGCGACAGAGAGACGGTCTGCGAGCATATCGGACGGAGTTTTGTCGGGACGGAGACCCGCGCCAAGAACAAGTATGCAATCATAGCCGCCCCCGTCAAGCTCCGATGCGGCAAGCACGCTCTCATTTGAGGACATCAATACAGAAATATTGGGCACCGCAATAAGCGCGGTGCACAATATTATAAATGATATACAAAAGATTATAATTCTCAAAAAGAGTGACATTTTCATTTTGTTACTGTTTGGGTTCTTTGCCTCTGTTTATAATTATCTCTGCGGCTGTATCGAGATAATCGTTGTCCATCATCTCTATCCAGCCCTTATCAACAAGCGCTGTGAGCTTGGGATCTATCGGTATTCTCGCAAGCAGGTCGTATCCGAATTTTTCAGCGATCTCGTCAATATGGCTCTCGCCGAATATCTTTATCTCTTTTCCGCAATCGGGACACTTAACATAACTCATATTCTCGATAATACCGTAAACGGGTATATTCATCATATCAGCCATATTAGCCGCCTTTGAAACTATCATAGACACGAGGTCCTGAGGTGTGCTTACTATAACTATTCCGTCAAGCGGTATCGACTGAAAGACCGTGAGCGGAACATCGCCTGTTCCGGGAGGACAGTCGATAAACATATAATCGATATTATTCCATATCGTCTCTGACCAGAACTGCTTGACCGTTCCCGCAATAACGGGTCCTCTCCAGATAACAGGGCGAGATTCGTCCTCAAGCAAGAGATTTACCGACATTATATCTATTCCCGAGGTGGTTGACGGAGGTATCATTCCAAGTCCGTCACCCTCGACCGCCTTTTTAAGTCCGAAAGCCTTGGGGATAGAAGGTCCTGTTATATCGGCGTCAAGTATTGCCGTTTTATATCCAAGGCGCTGCATAGTAACGGCGAGCATTGAGGTGACGATAGATTTGCCGACTCCGCCCTTTCCGCTTACAACACCTATAATATGCTTAACGCTGCTGAGCTCGTGAGGCTGCTCCAAGAGGCTGTTCTTTTCTCTTGAGGAGCAATTGCTTGAGCAAGTGGAACAATTATGTGTGCATTCTTCTGACATTTTTACTTCCTACCTTTACAATTTTTCGTAATATATATTATACACCCTTTTCACTTTTTTTTCAACACCTAAATAAATTTTATTTTATTAATTTATTTGCTCAATTTTTTTAAAAAGTCTTGAAAAAAAGTCATTTTGGTTGTATACTATATAAGTTAGAACATTATTTTATTCGGAGGATCATTATGAACACAAAATTAGAAAAGCTTAACTCCTTTGACGGCGTTAAAGGTCCTGTTCTTACAATAGTTATGGACGGAGTAGGAATTGCCCCCGATACAGAAGCAAACGCGGTTGCGGGCGCGTATACACCCACACTCGATATGCTTATGGCAAAATATCCTATGGTAACCCTCAAGGCTCACGGAACAGCAGTGGGACTCCCCTCTGACGACGATATGGGTAATTCTGAGGTCGGTCACAACGCGCTTGGCGCGGGACAAGTGTTCGCGCAGGGTGCAAAGCTTGTTTCTCAGTCTATCGAATCAGGAAAAATGTTTGCCTCTGCTACATGGCAGGAGCTTATTTCAAACGTAAAAGCAAACGCTTCCACACTTCACTTCCTCGGTCTTTTCTCTGACGGAAACGTACACTCTCACATTGATCACCTCAAGGCTATGATACTCGAGGCGAAGAAGGAGAAGGTATCCCGCGTGAGAATTCACGTTCTCATTGACGGACGTGACGTTGGAGAGACAAGTGCGCTTGATTATATCGAGCCCTTTGAGGCGTTCATCGCAGACCTCAGAGATGCTGACTTTGATATCGCAATCGCATCGGGCGGCGGACGTATGAAGATAACTATGGACAGATACGAGGCTGATTGGTCCATGGTTGAGCGAGGCTGGCAGACACACGTTCTCGGCGAGGGCAGACAGTTCGCGTCCGCAAAGGAAGCTGTTCTTGCTTACCGCGAGGAGCTTGGTGTCATCGACCAGGATCTTCCCCCCTTCGTTATCGCTGAAAACGGCGCTCCTGTTGGAACTATAAACGACGGCGACAGCGTTATATTCTATAACTTCAGAGGCGACCGTTCTATTGAGATATCCAAGACCTTTGAGGCTGCTGAGGGCGAGTTTGACAAGTTTGACCGCAAACGAGTTCCAAGCGTTATCTACGCAGGTATGCTTGAGTACGACGGCGACCTTCACATTCCTCACAAGTATCTCGTTTCTCCACCCGAGATAACAAACACAATGAGCGAATATCTTGCCCATGCGGGAGTAAATCAGCTTGCTATCTCCGAAACACAGAAGTACGGTCACGTTACTTATTTCTGGAACGGAAACAAGTCGGGCAAATTCTCTGAGGAGCTTGAGACCTATATCGAGATCCCCTCTGATGTAGTTCCCTTTGAGCAGCGTAGTTGGATGAAGTGCGCTGAGATAACAGACAAGCTTATCGAATGTCTTGAATCGGGCAAATATCAGTATCTCAGAGTTAACTTCCCCAACGGCGATATGGTTGGACATACAGGCTCTCTCCTCGCTACAAGATGCTCTATGGAAGCTCTTGATCTTCAGCTCGCAAGAATTCTCAAGGCTCTTGACGCACTTGGCGGAGTTGCGCTTATCACAGCTGACCACGGAAACGCTGACGAGATGTATGAGGTAGATAAGAAGACAGGCGCTCCCAAGAAGGACAAGAGCGGCAACTTCAAGGCAAAGACAAGCCATACTCTCAACCCCGTTCCCTGCATAATCTACGATAATTTCTACGCTGACAAATATTCCGTAAAGGCTGACAACGGCAGCTTCGGACTTTCAAACGTAGCCGCTACGATGTTGAATCTTATGGGATACGTAGCTCCCGATATGTGGGACGAAAGCATTATCGATGTAAAATAATTGAAGAACATTTTTGCAAGAATACGGTGTATCTCAAAAGAGGTACGCCGTGTTTTTGTTTTTGTATTTGTATCCGCAAATGCAGTGCTTGCCGTAAAATTTGACAAGACATAGATGAATATAAGGGAGGCTTTTTTACTTTTCGGAAGGTAATTTTGTAAAATTCACTAAATATCTTTACAAACCGCAAAAATTGTGATATAATATACTTACCACACAAATTGAACATGTCTTGCATTTGAATGGGCGAGGTGTACCTTTTTTACTTTTTGGCAAAAATGTATGCTCCGCTTCGTATGCTTTGCCTTTTTGTGCAAGACTGCGATTCAATTTGTGTGGTAGCAATGGGAGCTACGTTTTTCGGTGCGTGGCTTCGGTTGCGCACCTTTTTTATATGCTGATGGAGGATATATGAACAAAAACTTTCAAGAAAAGATCATAGACATTACAGGTGTTGAGCTTACACCGGGACAACCTACCGTTTGCCTTGGTAACGGCGAGCAAGGTTTTGAGTGTTGTTGCGACGAGTGTGATTACCTTATGCTTTGTTTTCCCGAATTTGATGTTCAAATCAAAGAAGAAAATATTGCTGAAA
>JAZSBF010000042.1:0-15884 GCA_045602205.1 Eubacteriales bacterium | reverse complement strand
CTACTATCTTCTTTCGAGCTTAATTCTTAGCTTCTTTTACTTTGTTCGAGTATATATAACTCTTTGACGAGATCAGCACTTGCTTTTGCTTTGTACTTATCTCTTGTTGTTCAATTTTCAATGACCGCGCCACCCGCTCTCGCGGACAGCTTGACTATTATATCACATCCCTTTCTCCTTGTCAATAAGTTTTTTCAAAAAAAATCACTTTTGTGTATTTTTACCTATTTTATGATATCAAAAAACTTTTTTTGCACTTTTTCAACAACATCATCATAAAAGAATATTGTTTTATGATGTTAGGCTTATTGACAAACCTATAAAAGAGTAAAAAAATCACCAAGCAATTGCTTGGTGATTTTTGGTGGGCCAACAGGGACTCGAACCCCGGACCCACCGGGTATGAGCCGGTAGCTCTAACCAACTGAGCTATTGGCCCTCAGTTGCGACCTCATTATTATATCCTATCCTTTCGGTTTTGTCAATACCTTTTTTGAAAATTTTTCAAGAAATATTTTTATTTTTTATCGACACCGTTTTCTTGTTTTCTCCGCTTGATAGTGTTATCCTTATTTATACAATGAAACAAATAAAAAGGAGTTAAGCTATGAAAACAAAATTCTTGATATTTGCCCTGCTTCTATCACTTATAATGTGTCTCGCTTTTTCAGCCTGCACGCAGGACTCTCCTCCTCCGATACCGTCGGTAACCACCAATGGCGACGAGAGTACGCAAAACACCGTGCCATCCTACGAGACCCAAATAAAAGAGCTTGAAAAAAAGATAATTGAGCTCCAAGAAAGCCAGAGTGTTGCCGACAAAGAAACAGAAGCGCTCCTTAAGACCTTGCAGGAAAAGATAGATGAATTAAAAGCGCAGGCTGCTGAAACTAATGCGGCAACCACAACCAAAACTCAAGCAACTTCCATTTTTATTTATTCAATATCTGACGGAAAAGCCTTTATAGAGGGATTTACAGGCAAGGATGAACACATAGTTATACCGAGCGAGATAGACGGATTTAAGGTCTACGGAATAACCGACAATGCTTTCGAAAATTATTCCTTTAAATCGGTAATAATTTCCGAGGGTGTTGAGGAAATAGCTTGGTTTGCGTTTTACAACTGCAAAAATCTTGTCTCTATCACGATCCCCTCAAGTGTCAGAAAAATAGGTCACTCGGCTTTCAGCGGTACTTCGAAAAACTTTACGATATACTGTCCAAGCGGCTCGTTTGCGCAAAGCTATGCCCAAAGCTACGGAATTACATACGCTTCAATATAGTAATATAATTAAGGTACTGCCCCTCTTTATGAGAGGCAGTACCTTTAGTTAATTGCTTATTGCAATCAAGCTCTTGCCGAAAGAACGTTCTTTTCGTAGTCAACGATCTCGTCGAACCACTCAGCTCCGGCTACGACACCGCAAGAACGGCAGTATTCTTCCCAAACCTCACCGAAAGGAAGGGTTTTGAACTCCTCCTGCATAACCATAAGCTTTGTATACTCTCTGTTATCCTGAAGCGCCTTGAACTCAGCCGACGGCTCGAGAAGCGCGTAAAGAAGCGCCTTCTGCATATTTCTTGCACCAACGGTCCAAGCAGAGATTCTGTTGATGCTTGCGTCAAAGTAGTCAAGAGCTATATAAACTCTGTCAAGAGCGTCGTTTCTTACGATCTCCTTAGCGATCTCCTTTGTCTCATCGTCAAAGAGGACAACGTGGTCAGAATCCCATCTGATAGGACGTGTTACGTGGAGAGCGATCTCGGGGAAGAAGCAAAGAAGCGAGGATATCTTATCGGAAACCACCTCGGTAGGATGATAGTGACCGTTATCCATAAGAGGAAGGATGTTACGTGTAGCAGCGTATGTAAGAGTGAACTCTGCCGAGCCTACTGTGTAGCTCTCAACGCCTATACCAAACACCTTGGACTCAACGCAGGGCTTAACAAGGCTCTTATCGTATCCCTCAAGGATCTCGTCTATCGACTTTGCATATCTTTCTCTGGGAGCTTTTCTGTCAGCGGGAACGTCTTTAAGTCCGTCTCCTGTCCAGATGTTCATAACGCAAGGAACTCCTGTTTCTCTTGCGAAATACTCAGAAATTCTTACGCAAGCGCGTCCGTGCTCTACCCAGAACTTTCTTATCTTTTCATCGGGAGATGAAAGTGTAAGTCCGCTGTCAGCCATAGGATGAGAGAAGAAAGTGGGGTTGAAGTCAAGACCCGCGCCGTGCTTCTTAGCAAACTCTACCCATTTTCTGAAGTGCTTGGGTTCAAGCTTGTCTCTGTCAGCAAATACGCCATCCTCGAAAATAGCGTAACAAGCGTGTACGTTAACCTTCTTTGTTCCGGGAACGAGGGAGAACATCTTCTCCATATCAGCCATAAGCTGTTCGGGAGTGGTTGCTCTGCCGGGATAGTTACCCGTTGTCTGAATTCCGCCCGTAAGCGGCCCTTCTGTGTCAAAGCCCTTTACGTCGTCGCCCTGCCAGCAGTGGATAGATACGGGAATGTTCTTAAGCTTAGCGATAGCCGCGTCGGTGTCTATACCGATCTTAGCGTATCTCTCTTTTGCATAAAGATACTGATTCATTTTACAGCCTCCTTAAAATTATATTATATGTTTATTTTCTTAATGTCGAATGATTCCTTAACGCACTTACGTGCCTCGCCGAGATCCTTGAACACGCCTGTGCCAAGCATAAGCGCGAGTATGTTACCGATAGCGGTAGCTTCGGTAGGTCCTGCATATACGGGAATTCCGCAATTCTTTGCAGTAAGCTCATTGAGATATGTATCCTTGCTTCCGCCGCCGATGATATGGAGCGCCTCGATATCCTTGCCAATCATCTCTGATATTCCCTTCACCGTCTCCGCATAGCATTCGGAAAGGCTGTTGTAAACACAAGCAAGAACCTCGCCAAGAGACATATCGTCATTCTTGCAGTAATCCTTGATAGCCTGAGTCATACTCTTAGGCATAAGGAATGAGGGGTCATTTACGTTTACACGGTATTTTGTATCACCGCAAGCGATTGCCATATCGCAGAGCGCGTTGAAATCGTATGCTCCGCCGCACTCCTTACGGATAGACTGGATTATCCAGAGTCCCATTATATTTCTGAGATATCTGTAACGGTAGTTATAGCCGCCCTCGTTGGTGAAGTTGAGCTTCTGGGACTCCTCGTTGTAAATAGGAGTGAGTATCTCCGCGCCCATAAGAGACCATGTTCCCGAGCTAAGATACAAAACGTTCTCGGAATTCGAAGGTACTGCAAGAACAGCAGACGCCGTATCGTGAGACGCGGGATGAAGAACTGTGAGATTGTAGCCAACCTCTGCCGCTACGTCATCAAGAAGCGCTCCGACCTTCTCACCGGGCATACTGAGCTTGCCGAATATCTTTTCGGGATATCCGAGCTTTTCGATAAGCTCCTTATCCCAATCGTTAGTATTTATGTTGAGAAGCTGTGTGGTACTTGCATTCGTGTATTCTGTGTGCATAACGCCCGTGAGCTTATAGTTAAGATAGTCGGGCATAAGGAGCATATGCTCTGCTGCCTCAAGCTGCTCGGGGTGTTGCTGCTTAAGCGCCATAAGCTGATATATCGTATTGTATATCTGCTTCTGAATACCCGTGCGGGCGTAAAGCTCCTTCTCGGGAATTATCTTATAGACCTCTTCGTCCATACCTGTGGTACGTCCGTCACGGTAACCCACAGAGTCACCGATTATCTTTCCGTCCTTATCAAGGAGGAGGAAGTCAACTGCCCAAGTGTCTATTCCAAGATAAGAGGGCTTTTTGCCTATCTCTGCGCACTTCTTTATTCCCGCTTTAACGTGAGATACGAGTGCCTCGTGATCCCAGCAAAAGCTTCCGTTTTTATCGGTAAGACCGTTCGGAAAACGATATACCTCCTCGTAGTTCATTTTTCCGTCTTCTATCCAAGAGAGGATATGACGTCCGCTTGACGCGCCAATATCGACCGCAAGATAATATACTTTTTCCATAGCATACCTCCAAATATACTTTTATAAGTGTATTGTATCATATATCCATCGGTATAATAAGGTCGTTATTATGCATTTTTTGTGTCTTTTTTTGACATTTCTCTTGCCCTTAGCAATTTTGTGTGATATAATATAGATGTGGAGATATAAATTTCGCAAAAGCAGAGGTAAAAAATGAAGCAAGAGATAGTTGCAAGCCTTGCCGAAATAGCAAAAGCCGAATCAGAGCTCTTTCTTTCGGGAGGTCTTACGCAAAAGGATATTTTTGCACGAACAGGTCGTTTTCTTATTGAAAGAAGAAGAATGGCGGATATGTCTATCGGCATACCTACCTCGTCTATATGTATAAGGACTCACTCTCTTTACAGCTCATTCCCTACTCACACACACGACTTTATTGAGCTTATGTACGTTTGCAGAGGAAAAATCACTCACATAATAGGAAACAAATCGATAGAGCTTTCCGAGGGCGACATCATTCTGCTTGGAAAGTCTACCAAGCATGCCATACTCGCCACGACAGAGGATGATATAGGCGTCAATATAATCATTTCGACTGACTATTTCGATTCCCTTTTATCCGAGCTTCGCAAAAGCTCTGCCCTTCCCGAAAAGATATTCGAGCGAATGCTCGGCGACGACGAGCTTCAATACTGCGTTTTCAAGACAGACGGAATAGAGCATATAACTAATCTTATGGAAAATCTTTCACGCTCGCTCATTACAAACACTATGACCGATATTTTCATAATGCAGACCTCGCTAACTCTGCTCTTTTCCTATCTTGCACTGACCCCCGATCTTCTATCGGATTTTTCGGATATGGATACTTACGCAGAGCAGACAAAGAGAAAGATAATAAATTATATACATACGTCGTATAAAACCGCGTCGCTTTCCGAGGCTTCGGAGATGCTCGGTCTTTCAAGCGCGCATCTGAGCCGTTGGATAAAAGCTAATTTCGGCTGGGGCTTTAAGGACCTTCTCTGCGACAAGCGATTTGAGGTCGCAAAAGATCTTTTGCTCCGCACAGAGCTTTCGATAAGCGACATAATCGTGAACGTTGGCTATGAAAACAGCAGTTATTTCCACAAGCAATTTCTCAAGCGATTCGGTATGACTCCAAAAAATTTCAGAAAAGCATATTCTAAATTTAAATAAACAAAGAGGCTGTCTCAAATGCAAATTTTAAAGCATTTGAATCAGCCTCTTTTTCTATTATTTGATCAAGCTATCACATAAGCAGTTGACCGTTTATTACAAGCTTGAAATCCAAACCTAACTTCTCTGCCGCCTTTCTGCAAAGCACCATTCTCGCAAGAAATATCTCAAAATACTCCATAACAGAGCTATATTTTGTGTCTATTTCTATATTGAGAAATATTTTCTTTTTCTCGCGGTCTATCTCAATATCGGTCTTGGTTACCGAAAAATTAACTCTGTCGTGGATATCAAAGGTAGATACGTCGGCATTTCTGACTCTGCTTCGGCGTACATCGGATTTGTCGGCAATTATGAGTGCCGCGGCTATTGGATTTACGGGCACTCCCGTGCCCTCGTCGTGATTTCCTATCGCGGTAACCACTGTTGCAAGATCCTCTGCATCCATTCCAAGCTTATCGAGAATTCTAAACGCCATTATAGCCCCGCTTTGCGAGTGCTCAATTCTGTTTATAAGATTTCCTATATCGTGCATATACGCCGCTATCATAGCAAGCTCTATATCGTGCTTGCTGTATGAAAGTTCCGAAAGTATATATTTTACGGTGTTTGCGACCCGCGTAACATGCGCAAAGCTGTGCTCGGTATATCCAAGCGCAAGCAAAGATTCATCGGCGCGTCTGATATACGCGCTTATAGAGGCGTCGTTTTTTATCTGCTCATAAGTCAGCATTTTCACTCTCCTTGAGTTCTTTCTTATCTTCAGCAAACATATATCCAAGCTCTGCCGTATTTAGCTTCAATAACGAGACGACTATATACGCCGCGACCGCCAAAGAGAAGATCACCGTGATGACCACGGTAGGCGTGTCCCATGTCTCTCCGCCGCCAAGCTCGTAAACGACTCCGCCGCAGAAATTATAAACCGCGTGCAAAAGCACACAATGCCATATATTCTGTGTCTTAAGAAGCACCACCGCGCACATACCGCCGATAAGGAAGGAATATCCTATCTGCAATATCACTGCTATCGGCGAGGACGTAAATATGTTTATAAGATGCAACACGCCAAAAACAGCCGAGGATATGACTATTGCCCAAAAGACGTCCTTGACAGAACGCCTACGTCCCTGAAGAGCCAGCATAAAAACGCACCCTCTGAACGCCATCTCCTCAAAAAATCCTACGCTAAGGCACTGAAACGCATATATTACGACCGCTGACATTGGAGCATCTATATAAGCATTTCCCGAGAAATAAGAAATTATCGGAAAATTATTTATAGCTATCACCCAACACGGCAAGGTAAAGAGTATCGCACGCCATAACCCATTTAACTTTATCTTGAGTATATTCTGATACGAGCAATAAAAGATAAGTATTACACACAGAAAACCGCCAAGCGCTCTTGTGGTTATCTCGTAAAAGGCGCTTGAATGCTCACCGTTTCCAAAAATAACCTCTCTAAACATCTCACATACAGCTATCATCACGATAATGAGACTCACAACCGCATAATAGAGATATTTTTTGTTTTTATTGTTAATTGCCATATCAGCCTTCGAAATTTTCGGTGTCTTCTGTGTTTTCGGTCTTTTCAGACTCATCCTCTGTTTCGTCTGCTTCAGCGACCTCGGAGCTCTTCTCTTCTGCCGTAGCTACGCCGTAATCATAATCGTAGTCATAATCGTCGTTCTCC
Source organism: Eubacteriales bacterium (assembly GCA_045602205.1). Taxonomy (GTDB): domain Bacteria; phylum Bacillota; class Clostridia; order Oscillospirales; family CAG-272; genus HGM12713. The sequence continues at coordinate 9,011 of JAZSBF010000042.1, read as the reverse complement.
GCCGAGCTTGCGGTCTTTGCCACAGTGGTTTCTGCGTTGGAATCGATAGGTGTTTGCATATTCTTCTGGAAAAGTATAAGCAAAAATCCTGCGATTATCATAATTATAGAGGTGAGCTGAGAAGGAGTGAGCATATCAACTACCGTTGATCCTCTGTAATCTGCACGGAGATACTCTATAATAAATCTCCATACGCCGTACATACACATATATATCTGCAAGCAATAAGTCTGCTTATCCTTTATTCTTATAAAGAGATATGCGAACAGGACGAGCAAGAATATACTCTCAAAGAGCTGAGTGGGTACAGCCTTTACCATCTGGCCGTTCACAAGCATCTTGATGCCAAACCAAGCGGACGTTAGCTTTCCGTGGCAGCAGCCTGCCATAAGACAGCCTATTCTTCCTATTGCGTGTGCAAGGGTTATAGAGCAGGCTGCGATATCAGCAATTTCAAAGAAACGCTTTTTATGCTCCTGCGTCTCCTTGAACATCTTGTTTCCGACAAGGAAATATACAAGCAGGAATACAGCCGCGCCTCCGATAAGTCCGCCAAAGAAGGTAGCTCCCGTATACTTGTTTATAATAAACTTTCCGTCACGCTCAATGTTATAGAACGCCTGAAATGCTATCGCGGAAAAATATCCCGCAACGATAGCGCCAAATGCGGTAAATATGCAAAGATTCTGGAGCTTCGCTCCTATCTTCAATTTATCCGCAACAATTCTGTAAACTACTATTGCCGAGATTGCCGCGAGGCAAAGACATATCGTATAAAGATTTATCCCCGGCAGAAAGTCATAAGGGTACATAATTTCTTCCTTTCAAAATAGATATATTAAAATAATTATACCGCAAAACGACGCTTTTGTCAATTCTGCGGTATAATTTTATTTTATTTATTTTTACTTAGGTGAATTCAAGACAACCTATCACGACATGGAAGAATAGTTAGGTGCTTCCTTGGTGATATTGATATCATGAGGATGAGATTCACGAAGGCCCGCGCCTGTTATGCGAACGAACTGCGCATTCTGTCTGAGAGTCTCAATGTCAGGCGCTCCGCAATATCCCATACCTGAGCGCAAACCGCCCATAAGCTGATATACTGTATCTGCAAGCACACCCTTAAAAGGAACTCTTCCCTCAACTCCTTCGGGAACAAGCTTCTTGTTGCCCTCCTGGAAGTATCTGTCCTTTGAGCCGCTTTCCATAGCTGCGATAGAGCCCATTCCTCTGTAAACCTTGAATCTTCTTCCCTGATAAAGTTCCTCGCTTCCGGGGCTTTCCTCGCATCCCGCAAACATAGAACCGATCATAACCGACGAAGCTCCTGCCGCAATAGCCTTTACGATATCACCGCTGAATTTAAGTCCTCCGTCTGCAATAACGGGAATGTTATACTTGTCCGCAACCTCAGCCGCGTCGCAGATAGCAGTTATCTGAGGAACTCCGATACCTGCAACTATTCTTGTTGTACAGATAGAACCGGGGCCTATACCTACCTTTATAGCATCTGCTCCCGCTTTGATAAGATCGAGAGCCGCCTCGGCGGTAGCGATATTACCCGCGATAAGCTGACAGTCAGGGAACGCTTCTTTAACCTTGAATATATTGTTGATTATGTTCATAGAATGGCCGTGAGCCGAGTCAAGAACGAGGTAGTCAGCGCCTGCTGCAAGAAGCTCGCCTGCTCTGTCAAGAACGTCCTTTGTAACGCCGATAGCCGCTCCGCAGATGAGTCGTCCGCGGGAGTCCTTTGCCGAGTTCGGATACTTGGATGCCTTCTCTATATCCTTTATCGTAATAAGTCCCTTGAGCTCGTTGTTAGCGTCAACGAGAGGAAGCTTCTCTATCTTGTGCTTTCTGAGTATCTCCTGTGCGTCTGCGAGAGTTGTTCCCTCAGGAGCTGTTACAAGGTTGTCTTTTGTCATAACGTCAGCGATACGAACGTTGAAATCAACCATAAATCTCATATCGCGGTTTGTGATTATACCGATGACTCTCTTTTTATCATCACATATCGGAACTCCCGATATCTTGAACTTATTCATAAGCTGTTCAGCTTCATAAACGTAGTTATCTGCACCAAGGAATATTGGGTTAGTGATAACTCCGTTCTCGCTTCTCTTAACTCTGTCTACCTGATCTGCCTGAGCCTCGATAGTCATATTCTTGTGTATCGTTCCGGCTCCGCCTTCTCTTGCAAGAGCTATTGCAAGTTTAGACTCTGTTACGGTATCCATAGCCGCGCTCATTACGGGTATATTGAGAGAAATTTTGTTCGTAAGACGTGTTTTCAAGGAAATATCGGCAGGAAGAACATCACTTTTTGCCGGAACGAGAAGAACGTCGTCAAACGTAAGACCTTCTTTTACAAACTTTGAACTATAATCCATAAAACCTCCCTGCTGCAGCGCAGCCTTTTCTAATTTATAAGAGATATTATATCAAATCCCTATCCTTTTGTCAAGACGGCTATATCAATTTTCGGCTTGAATTTTCAATTTTTTTTGCGATTTGTTATTAATTCCGCCCGCTTTTCATAAAAATATTACTAAGCTTTAGCGCAGAAAGGAAAAAATATGTCAAAAGTTATTCATTCATCTAAAAAAGGATACCTTTTAAAGTATATACTTTTCTCTCTGATCCTCTCAACAACTCTCATCATACTGATATCTGTCAGTCTACACCTAAGCATAGAAAAAGATACAGACGTATCGAATACCGAGTCGATATCTCCTTCCCGTCCCATCGTAATAATAGACGCGGGACACGGGGGTGAGGATGGGGGGGCTGTGGGTTCTAACGGTGTTTACGAAAAAGACCTTAATCTTTTGATTGCCGCAGACCTTAAGGATATGCTTTCTGCCGAGGGTATAGATACCGTAATGACGCGTGAGACGGATATTATGCTATACGACAAAAACGTTGATTACAGGGGAAGAAAAAAGATGCTCGACCTTACCGCACGGCTTAAAATTGCGGAAAGCTATGAAGATTGTATCTTTGTAAGCATACATATGAATTCATTCCCCGACAAAAAATACAGCGGTTTGCAGGTATATTATTCTCCAAACCACACAGACTCCAAAATTCTTGCAGAGTCTATACAGAAAAACGTTTCAGTTCATCTCCAGCCCGAAAATTCCCGTTCTGTTAAAAAATCGGGTTCAAACATATTTCTCCTTGACAGGATACAATCCCCTGCCGTGCTCATCGAGTGCGGATTTATATCAAATTACGAGGAATGTGAGCGCTTATCCTCAAAGGAATACCGTCAAAAGCTGACTCTTTTGATTTTTTGCGGAATATGCGAATACATTTCTCAAGATAACTCTTGATTTCGACTGATAAATAATGTATAATTACCTTGTATCAGAAATTATCGCAAGGTGGTTACAGAATGAAAGGAACTAAACTCGTTTATATATGCTCCGAATGTGAATACAGCTCGCCAAAATGGCTTGGCAAGTGTCCTCACTGCGGCGCTTGGAATTCTTTTGTTGAGGATGTTATCGCAAAGGAAACTTCTGCGCAGACTGTTCAGAGACGCACCTCTATGGTAAGCCAATCCGAGAGCGACGTATCTAGCTTTTCCGAGCTTGAAATACCCGATTATATAAGATGTGCGACGGGTCTTTCCGAGCTTGACCGAGTGCTCGGCGGGGGTCTTGTTTTCGGCTCTGTCGTTCTTCTTTCGGGTGAGCCCGGTATAGGAAAATCCACCCTGCTCCTGCAGATATGCGACACGCTTGGTGAGAACAAAAAGGTTCTCTACGTTTCGGGCGAGGAATCAAGGGGGCAGATAAAGCTCCGTGCAGAAAGGCTTCACACAAAAGGGGATAATCTTTACGTGCTCACCGAGACGAATATAGAAAGTATTCTCGAGAAAGCGGACAAGATAAAGCCCGACGTGATAATAGCCGACTCGGTACAGACAATGTATTCCGACAAGATATCCTCCGCCCCCGGAAGCGTTACTCAGGTCAAGGAATGCGCTATGTCGTTCATCGGCAAGGCAAAATCTCACGGGGTATCGGTGATACTTGTTGGACACGTGAACAAGGAAGGCGGTATTGCAGGACCTAAGGTGCTTGAGCACATGGTTGATGCTGTGCTCTGCTTTGAGGGTGACCGCAGACAGAGCTATCGCATAATACGCGCTAACAAAAACAGATATGGCTCTACCAATGAGATAGGAGTCTTTGAAATGACAGACTCGGGGCTTTCCGAGGTCGCAAATCCCTCCGAGATGCTTCTTGCTGACAGACCGACCGACTCCTCGGGCAACTGCGCGGTATGCACGATAGAGGGCACACGCCCTATGGTCGCAGAGATACAGGCCCTTGTCACTCCAACGGTCTTCCCTGCGCCAAGAAGAACCTCAAACGGTATCGATTACAACAGGACATGCCTTATCCTTGCGGTACTTGAAAAGCGGCTGGGACTCAAATTTTCGTCAAACGACGTATATCTCAACGTTATAGGCGGTATGCAGCTTGATGAGCCCGCGACAGACCTTGCGGTAGCTCTCGCTATGATATCCTCGATAACCGACACCGTCATTCCCGACACCCTTATCGCCATCGGCGAGATAGGGCTTTCAGGTGAGTGCCGAGGAATATCCAATCTTGAACATCGCGTAAAGGAAGCTGCAAGGCTTGGATTTACCGAGGCGGTCATTCCCTTCCGCAACGCAGAAAAGCTTGATAGCTCGGTCTCAAAAGCAATAAAGATAATCCCTGTTAAAAACATTTTCGACCTTTTAAAAATAATCAAAAAATAATTTGTTTTATTTATAGCTTCAGAGCTGATTCTGCTACCGCAAAAATATTTTTATTTATTTTTGAAATTTGCTATTGCTTTTTTTCAAAAAGTGTGGTAGAATTAGAACGTTAATGCAAATTTATCCGCTTTTTTGAGCGGAATATCATAATTCGGAGGTTTTTATAATGAGAGTTCTTGAGATAATTCTCGGTATCGCTGTACTTTTGATGTCGGTAGTTCTTATCTTTTTAGTGCTTATGCAGTCGGGCAAGGACAAGAAGCTGTCGGGCTCTATCGCAGGCGGTGCTGATACTTTCTTCGGTAAGTCAAAGGTAAAATCCAACGACAAAATGCTCAGCAGAATAACAACTGCTCTCTCTGTCGTATTTGTTGTTGTTATGGTTGCTCTCTACATCATAGTCGCTTAAGTTGACTAAAATAAAATCGGGTTGCGAAAAGCAACCCGATTTTATTTTTTTACTTCAATCCCACCGAGCCGTGTAACCGGGATAGAGAAACCCTGCTTTGCAAGGCGGTGTCCTATCTCACGCTTTACTGCTCCCAACGTCCTGTGCCTACTGTCGAGACAAGTCAATCGAGGATAAGCCAGGGAGGTCTGCAAACCGCGTTTGAACTCTGTTTCGGACTCCTTTATCTATTTGTAGGTTTTTTTCACAGTTATCACGAACTAAGCAGGACTTACTTTTTCTTTTGAAAAAGAAAAAGTAAGCAAAAAGAAAACTCTGAAAATGAAATTTAATTTAAATCCTTTATCTTACTTCCCACGATAAAGAAAAGTAAGCAAAAAGAAAACATTTAAAATAAAATTCTTTTAAATCAAGCGTCGTAATCTATTTCCTGAGAAAAGAGGTCGTCGAAATAGTCTGCGATCTCGTCAAGCTCATCGTCATCGTCAACGGTAACGAAAAATTCCTCACCGTCTTCCTCGGTAAGCTTGAGCACGATATATTCGCAAATATCGTCTTCCTTCTGGTCCTCCTCGACGGGAATCATTGCGAAGTACTTATTTCCGTCCTTTTCGCACTGCGCTATCATTTCAAATTCAATCTCGTTACCATCCTCGTCTGTCAAGGTAAAGTAATCATTTTCCATTATATTCTCATCCATTTCAGAATAATCCTCCGTATGTATTTTATTAATTATATTTTACTATAAAATGCGACCAAAGTCAATAGTTTTTTAAAACTCCAGAATATCGGATAAAATGAAATTGCTGACCCAAAAGCCTTTGTCCGAAAAGGCTCTGCTCTTTTCGTTTGTAAGAACATATCCTCCATCGATATACTTTTTGAGTTTCTCGCCGTAGACACTGTCAAAATCAACGCCAAATCGTTTCTTAAATTCAAGGACATCGACACCGCTACTCATTCTCATACCGAGCATAGTATATTCCGTCATCTGCTCAGATGGCGGTATTTTTCTTTTCTCGTCGGTAATATCCGCACCCGCAATATATCCGTTTATACCACGCGAATTTGAATATCTCACGCCCTCAAAATATGAGTGGGCAGAGACTCCGAAGCCGATATAATCGTCGCCCTTCCAATATTTTATATTATGACGCGACTCAAAGTCTGCTCTTGCAAAATTACTTATTTCGTATTTAGCATATCCACTTTGAAGAAGATAATTCGTGCAAGTGACGTACATTTCATATTCTATGTCCTCATCGGGCAAAATAAGCCTGTCTGACATTTTTCCGAAAGGAGTTTCCTCCTCTATTTTTAGTCCGTAAGCCGATATATGCTCGGGCGCAAGCTTTACAAGCTCGAAAAGTGTCTTTTTAAATGAGTTCATAGTCTGCTCGGGAATACCGTACATAAGGTCGACGCTGATATTTTCAAATCCCGCACCCCTTGCGTTGCGATAAAGTGTGACGAAGTCGTCGTAGGTGTGTATCCTTCCAAGCGCGCGAAGCTCGTTATCGTTTGCGCTTTGAAGTCCTATGCTGAGACGGTTTACACCAAGCGAGCGAAGCCCAAAGAGATATTCTCTGTCTGCCGTAGCGGGATTGCACTCACTGCTTATCTCGGCGTTATCCTCAACAGAAAAGCTTTTTTCAATACTCGAAAATAGCTTTTCAAATTCTCTTATCGGCAAGAGCGTAGGCGTACCTCCGCCGAAATAGACAGTATCTACCGAATACTCGCTACATCTGTCGGCATAGCCTTCAATATCACGGCAAAGAGCGTCGACGTAAGAGGAGATAAGCTCTGCGTCGGGCTTTGGAAACGAGCAAAAATCGCAATAAAGGCATTTTTTTACGCAAAAAGGCAGATGCAGATAAAGTCCAAGTTTTTTCATTGCCGCGGCACTCAATTATCGTCGTCAAGCTTAAGCACAGCCATAAACGCCTCGGGGGATACCTGAACAGAGCCAAGCTGGCGCATCTTCTTTTTACCCTCCTTCTGCTTTTCAAGCAGCTTCTTCTTTCGGGTAATATCTCCTCCGTAGCACTTTGCCAAGACGTCCTTACGCATAGCCTTGACCGTCTCTCTTGCTATTATCTTTGAGCCGATAGCCGCCTGTATCGGAACCTCGAAAAGCTGTCTCGGAATATTATCCTTAAGCTTCTCTGCTATCTTTCTTGCTCTCCCATAAGCCTTTTCCTCGTGTACTATAAAGGAAAGCGCGTCTACCTGCTCGCCGTTGAGTAGGAAATCAAGCTTAACGAGCTTACTCGGTACGTATTCGCCAAGCTCGTAATCGAGCGAGGCGTATCCGCGCGAGCGGCTCTTGAGCGCGTCGAAAAAGTCGTATATTATCTCGTTGAGAGGAAGATCGTAGTGGAGCTCAACTCTCTGCTGGTCGATATATTTCATATCGTGGAATGTTCCGCGTCTATCCTGACAGAGATCCATAAGTCCGCCCACGTACTCGGTGGGAGTTATTATGCTTGCCTTAACGATAGGCTCGTATGCGACCTCTATCTCATCAGAGGTAGGATAGTTCGAGGGGTTATCGATTCTGACCACCTCTCCGCCCTTCTTCTTTATCTCATATATAACCGAGGGGGCGGTAGTAATGAGGTCGAGATTAAACTCTCTCTCAAGTCTTTCCTCTATTATCTCCATATGGAGAAGTCCCAAAAATCCGCATCTGAAACCAAATCCGAGCGCTATTGATGTCTCGGGCTCGAAAACGAGAGCCGCGTCGTTTAGCTGAAGCTTCTCAAGAGCATCGCGGAGATCTCCGTACTTTGCGCCATCTGCGGGATAGATACCTGCATACACCATCGGCTGTACGGCTTTAAATCCCGGACAGGGTGTCTCGGTCGGTCGCTCTGCGTGCGTTACTGTATCTCCGACTCGGGTATCTCCGATATTCTTTATCGACGCTGTGATATATCCAACCTCGCCCGCGCGAAGCTCGTCCGCCTTCCTGAGTCCAAAGGGAGCCATATATCCGACGTCGACCACGTCAAAGGTGACCTTTGTATTCATAAGAAGTATCTTATCTCCGCTCTTAAGCGAGCCGTCTATAACTCTGACATAAACAACAACTCCGAGATAGCTATCGTAATAGGAATCGAATATAAGCGCCTTAAGCGGAGCATCGACATCACCCTTGGGCGCGGGAATATTTTCAACAACCGCCTCAAGCACCTGCTCGATATTAAGCCCCGTTTTAGCCGAGACTGCGGGGCATCCCTCGGCAGGGATACCGATAACGTCCTCTATCTCGACTCTTACTTTATCGGGATCGGCAGACGGAAGGTCGATCTTGTTTATAACGGGAACTATCTCAAGGTCGGAATCTACCGCAAGATAAGCGTTTGCAAGAGTCTGCGCCTCAATTCCCTGCGTTGCGTCAACAACGAGAAGCGCGCCGTCGCAAGCATTGAGCGAGCGCGACACCTCATAGTTAAAGTCAACGTGACCCGGGGTATCGATAAGATTAAAAACATACTCCTCTCCGTTCTCAGCCTTATAGTCAAGGCGCACGGCGCGAGCCTTTATCGTTATACCTCTTTCTTTTTCGAGGTCCATATTATCGAGTATCTGCTCCTCCATATCGCGCTTCGCCACGGTCTGCGTTGCCTCAAGTATTCTATCGGCAAGGGTAGACTTTCCGTGGTCTATATGCGCTATTATAGAGAAATTTCTTATATTCTTCTGCATATCATTTTTTGACATCTGTATTACTCCATCATAGTATTATAAAAGTATTATATAATATTTTTGACTTTTTCTCAATAGGGTTTTTTAATTTTTTCAATA
>JAZSBF010000041.1:0-15645 GCA_045602205.1 Eubacteriales bacterium | reverse complement strand
TAAAAAGGTTTGGAGAGTGTGAGAATCCAATGTTTGATGTTTTTAGCTGTAAGCTGAAATGGCGGTGTTTAGCCGCCAAATCAAACTTGGCGCAACCCCAAGGGGGTTGCAGCTTTCCTCAAAAGGTTCTCGCATTTCTCTTACGTCCCTTCTCCCAACACAAACTTTTATCTTTTATTTTTCTGAGCTTCAAAATAATCGTCAGAAAGCTTTAGTATCGGATTTGCGCGATCCTTTGCCACGACGAAGTGATCTATAAAATTGACGTTTAGGTGTCTGAACGCCTCAACTATTCTATAAGTAGCGTCGATATCGCTTTGAGAGGGTATCGCGACGCCGTCGGGGTGATTGTGAGCAAGAATGATAAACGAAGCGTTATAGTTATGAGCTGTGCGGACTATATTATCGATGGTTGCCGACGAATAATTTATTTTGCCGGTGTAGATATTTGAATAGCCGAGCAATCTGAACGAATTGTTCAGCGCGATAAGATAGATACGCTCCTCGGATTCATTGTCATACAGATCTGTCAAAAATTTTTTTACAGAGGAAGCGTTGTTAAGTCTCATTCGAGGATCTGTTTGCAAATTTCGGCTTCGATTGTTGCAAGCCGCTACAAGCTTTATCATAGTTGCAGAGCTTATACCCACTCCCTCGACAGAGCAGAGCTCGGATATACTTGCCGAAAAAACCTTCTGAAGCGATCCGAAACGTTCTAAAAGTATGTGAGCCGTGGGATTTGTATTTTTTCTTGGAATAGAGAAGAAAAGTAGCATTTCAAGCAGTTCGTGATCGCCAAAGGCATCAGGGCCGAAGGTCATGAATTTTTGCTTCATTCTCGATCTGTGGTTGGTATGCATAATTGTCTCCGAATAATCGTACTTTAAGGATAGTTTAACATTATAAACGAGATATGTCAATAAGTTTAGTATTTTTTTAAAATAAATTTCCGTATTATTCCTAGGATATTTATTGTGTTTTTACAGAAAATATTATCGACGGTGTTATATAGTTAAACCGTTAGGAGGAACTACTATGATAATGGACAGGATCGCACTCATCATCACTATTATCGGAGCGCTCAACTGGGGAAGCATAGGACTTTTCAAATTTGATATAGTCGCTTGGCTCTGCGGCGGACAGGACGCGCTTGTCAGCCGTATAATATATACAGTCGTAGCTCTTGCGGGAATATGGTGTATATCTCTTATTTTCCGCGCGAGAGAGAGATTTGAGTCAATAGATGAGTAAAATTAACTTAGACAAAAGATAAAAAACGAGGGGGCTGATTTACCTATTACGTGAATCAACCCCTCAAATCTTATTAAATTAAAGTTAAATTAAAGCTCTTCGATGGTGACCACGCCTTCGATCTTTGATACCTCGGTCATAATTTTCTGGTGTGGGAGCTTTCTCGGTATCTTAACCGAAAATACCGCGCAGAGATTACCTATATTGTTAGAGGATTTTGTCAGCTCAAGGTCGAGGATAAAGACCTGAGACTTTTTAAGCGTATCAACTATGTTTGCCAGCTTTGCGCTGTCGGTATATTCAACGAAAAGAGTAAATGTCTTTGCGCTTGAAAGAATGAAATACTCAAGCTTTGAAAATACCATTTCAGCCAAAAGTACGATAAGGGTTGCGAATATAGCTCCCTCATAAAAGCCTGCGCCGCAGCAAAGACCGACGATAGCCGCCGTCCAAAGTCCTGCCGCCGTTGTAAGTCCCTTTACCTGTCTGTTTCTTGTTACGATAATAGTTCCCGCGCCAATAAATCCTATTCCCGCGACAACCTGCGCTCCAAGTCTTGCAGGGTCGGTAAACATTTTAAGCTCAAGAATTATGTATTGGCTGGTAAGAGTTGTCATAGCCGCGCCAAGACAGATAAGAATATGAGTTCTGAATCCCGCGGGGCGTCTCTTTCTCTCTCTTTCTATTCCGATAACACCGCCGCAGATAACGGCAAGTATAAGTCTTACTGTAATTGTAAGAAGATCAAGAGAGTCTCCTCTTAAAAAATTCAAAAATCCAAACATAAGCTCTCCTCCTTTTACAGTTCTTCAATAGCGCGAACATTTCTGATAGCCGATATCGACGAAAAAACGTCTGTGTGTTGCATTTTCTTGGGTATCAGTATAGATATTATAGCATTGGGATAATGGCTTTCTGAATATTTTGCCTTTGTTATCTCAACGTCAAATATACGGATATCCTTATTTTTCAGATTGGATATTATCTCTGCGATATCGTCGGTGTGCTCGAATTCAACGCAAAGCGTAATATTTCTCGAGCGTCTGAGTATCCAAGTCTCAAGCTTTGAGAAGAGTATTATTGTCACGACTATAAGCAGGCAAGCGATAAGAGCCGCGGAAAAGAATCCCGCTCCGATAGCAAGACCCATACAAGCAGATGCCCAAAGACCTGCGGCAGTCGTCATACCCTTTATCTGTTGGCGGCCCGTTACGATAATAGTTCCCGCGCCCAAAAAGCCTATTCCGTTGGTGACCTGCGCGCCAAAACGCGACATATCTATTTTGATGTCGGTAAGTCCGATAGACCATGCTCCCGAGAGCATAGCGGCAAGATATGCACTGAGTACCATAGTCAAAGCCGCACCCATACAAACTATCATATATGTTCTGAAGCCTGCGGGCCTGTGCTTACGGCCTCTTTCCAGTCCTATAAGACCTCCGCAGAGCGCGGCGGCAGAGATACGTATGATCGTATCCCAGATAGAAAGTTGAATTGTCATATAGGATATCTCCTTAAAAATAAGTAATAAAAAAGCGGTACAATTAAGAACATTATACCGCAATTTTATTTATTTTTCAATAGATTTATACGTGTTTGTTAAAATTATTTTCCAAGAATGACGTCGACAGTCATTTTTTGACCTGAACGGTAGAAGGAAATTCTTATCATATCGCCGGGGGATAAACTGTCAAGAACTACGCCGAGCTGTTCCTTTGTGGATACCGAGTAGGAGTTTATTCCAACGATAACGTCGCCCTCAAGCATTTTTCTTGAGATGTCGTACTGGGAGCCTGCAAACTCCATAATCTCAACGCCTTGGATATTTGTTCCCTCGATAGTGGTATTTTGCACTGTTATTCCGAGCTTTGCGGGATATCTGCTTACGGCGGGGATGAGAGACTCATAGTTTCTTCCCGCCATCATAGCGTTGATTATCGGCATTGCCGAATCTGTTGGTATAGCGAAGCACATACCCTCATAATGAGTGCTGTTGAGCTTCATAGTAACGATTCCCACAGCCTCTCCTCGCTCATTTATAAGCGGACAGCCCGAATTTCCGGGATTGACGAGCGCGTTTGTCTGTATCAGAGTCATTTTTTTCTGAACGATTCCGTCGGAATTATATATTTTGAATACACGGTTGTTGTAGGACACGATACCCTCCGCGAAAGAGCCCGCAAAATCTATTGCGGCAGGTGTTCCTATCGCATAGACGTTTTCTCCCACAAGCAGAGAGGACGAGCGACCTATTTTGATTGCGGGAAGACCTGTTTTTTCTATCTTCAAAAGGGCAAGATCGGTAAACTCGTTTCCGTCCACGAGAGTCGCGGGGTATGCTTCGTTGTTGGAAAGAATAACGGTTATGCTTTTCATATCGTTTACGACGTGGTTAGCTGTTACGATATATCCGTTTGAGGAGATTATAAATCCCGAGCCTATTCCGCTTGCTGTGTCACTTGACACGGCGACAGAAACTATTGACGGCAGACATTTACTGTATACCTCCTGCGGAGTGAGTATTCCGCTATCCGAATCGTATTCTCTTACATAGATTACCTTTTCCTCACCCGATATGCTTTGAGAGGGGAGGAGGGGAGTATTCGGAGAGAAGGGATTTTTTGAAAGGAGCAGAAGCAAGAGCATCGTGAACGCCGCCAGAAAAGCACAGGAAACTATTATGGCGTAAGCCAGCATTGCGGAGCGTTGCTTCTTTTTCTTTCTCTTGCCGTCAATATTGGTCTGCTCGTCATAATTCCACTTATATATTTTTTTCTCGGCAACCTTACCGTAGGGAATAGCGGGCTCGATAGCTACTTCCTCTGTAAGCTCCTGTACCTTTGTTTCCTCGGCATCCTCAGGAATCTCTTTTGGGTCATCTGTCTTTTCATCCTCTGTCACAGCGTTCCCGTTCGGAGTGTCTGACACACTGACAGAGTCAAAATCACCCATTTTAGACTGTTCAAGCTCGTTTGTGTCATCAAGAGGATTATTATTCATTTCGTCATTGTTGTATCTTTTTTCGTTATCTTGCATTCGGAGTGGACTCCTCTCTTAAGTCTATACTTTACAATTAATTATTTGCTGTCATTTTATATTTTATTCTGCTGAAAGAGTAAAACTGAAAGAGCAATTCTGCTCAAACTCACTCTCCACCCATATTTGCTCGTTATGTGCCTCGATTATAGTCTTTGAGATGTAGAGACCGAGACCTACGCCCGACTTATTAAGACCGCGGCTCTTGTCGCTCTTATAAAATCGCTCAAAGACGTACGGGATATCGGCGGGCGGAATGCCCTGACCCTCGTTATATACCGAAACGAGCAGCTTTTTGCCCTTGATCTTCTTTATGCTTATTCTGAAAACGCCGCCTTCGCGGGAAAATTTGACCGCGTTATCGCAAAGATTATAAAGTGTCTGGTATATCGCGTCTCTGTCGGCTATAACATTCATATTGTCCTCGTCGCAGATGAATTCGACATCAAGCTTTTTTTCACCGAGAGACTGGTCAAATGATATGATTATCTGCCTTGCCATCTCGCATATATCAAATGGGAGCATATTGAATTTTCTCTCTCCCGCCTGAATTCTCGAAAGGTCGAGCAGCGATGCGACAAGTCTTGAGAGGCGTTTGACCTCATTAGAGACTATACGCAAATAATATTCCTGCTTTTCGGGAGGAATGACTCCGTCGAGAATTCCGTCAACAAATCCCGAGATAGAGGTCATTGGCGTACGAAGGTCGTGCGAAACGTTTGATATAAAGGTGTTTCGCATATTGTCGTAATTATCGAGAGATTGCGCCATATTATTGAATGCCGCGGCAAGCTCGGCAACCTCATCGCTTCCGCTTACGGGCACTCGGGTGTCAAATTTTCCCGATGCAAACTGACGCGCGGCGACGCTTATTTTTTTAAGCGGGCCGACTATCTTTTCGGTTATGAAGTAGACAGCGATAAGAGCAGCCATCATTATCCATAAAACAGACATTATTATCGCCTTGGTGATGCGCTGGATAAGGTCTGCCATAATGACCGAGGACGAGCATACGAAGATATTGCCGTAAGGCTCAGCGCCCTCGTCACTTACGGGAAGCCCGTATATAAGGTGATCGGAATTGAAAAATTCGGTATCCTTTTTGACGTGAAATACCTCTGTTCCGCGTTCTATTCTGTCGATAAATGAGCGCGGAAGCGCGGGGTTCTGGATTATCTGATCCTTCTCAGGACCTGTGACAAGCAGAATATTTCCGTCATTATCGGTAAGGATTATGGTAAGGTCGTTCGCGGCTGACAGAATAACCGAGAACATATCGTTCATATCCTCGCTGTTAAGCGCCACAGCATCGTAAAGATTGCCTGTATCGAGGTCGGATACCTTGTTTTCGATATAAAGACTTGCGGTAGTGGCGGCGGTCTCCATAATATTTACCTTAGTATCTCTTGAATAATTGCCGACGATAGAGGTAATCGTGGCGCTTATGACGAGAAAGCTGATAAGTATTATCAAAAAGAAAGCCCAGATATATTTAGCAAAAACACTTTTAAACATAGTAATACCCTCAAGCGTAGCGGAATTAACAAAATAAACGCCAGTGTCGCTTTCGGCAAAGGCGTTTATTTGATCTGTGGCGTAAAAAAAATCTTTTAGCCGAGTATTTCAAACTTATATCCTACTCCCCAAACCGTCTTAAGCGACCATTTTTCAGATACTCCCTCGATCTTTTCTCTCAAACGTTTTACGTGAACGTCAACCGTTCTGGAGTCTCCGAGATAATCAAATCCCCACACCTTGTCAAGAAGCTGATCTCTTGTAAAAACTCGGTTATAGTTGGACGCAAGGAAGTAGAGGAGCTCAAGCTCCTTCGGAGGAACGTCAACGGGCTTGCCGTGAAGCTTAAGCTCGTATTTTTGCAGACTGATCTCCATATTTTCAAACTTGATGACCTCTTCGTCGTTCTGATTTGAGTGATTGCGATAGCGGCGCAAGACCGTTTTAACTCTTGCGCTGAGCTCTTTCATATCAAAGGGCTTGACCACAAAATCGTCAGCTCCGAGCTCAAGACCGAGGACCTTATCAAAGACCTCACCCTTTGCCGTTATCATAATTATCGGCTTTGAGGACATCTCTCTTATCTCGCGGCAAACCTGCCAGCCGTCCTTTTTTGGAAGCATTATATCGAGCAGAACGAGGTCGGGCTCGTATATCTTAAAATAGCTGAGTCCTTCAGTGCCGTCGTTTGCTATTTTTACCTCATATCCTTCTTTTTCAAAATAGATCTTCAACAGATCGCAGATATTGGCATCATCGTCTATAACAAGAATTTTTGTATCCAGCATTTTTTTCTCCTTTGCGTTTAAGAAAAAATATATTCGCTCAAATTAATACTTCTTACATTATAGCACAATATTTTAATTTTTGCAAGTTTTTTAAAAATATTTCCAAATTTACAATATATATTTCTCGATTTTTTAATCACTTTGTAATATTTTGTCGTATATGATGAAAAATCGATAACAAAAGGCTCTCATAAGGAAGGTAGCAATCACACGGTAGGGGCGAATTGTGTTCGCCCGCGGGAGACCGCAGGTCTCCCCTACGGACAAATGAAAATTGCTCCGCGGTAAACAAAGATCAATCCCCGACAGATTGAAAAAAATCTGTCGGGGTTCGTTGTTATTCTTCTATTGCGTATAATTCATCGTAGTGCCATCGAAGGGGGTTTTCGTAAATATATCGCAAATGTTCATCGTAATCTTGACGGTTACGGATAATGTGATCATTCGAACGATATTGCCAAATTTCACTCCGTATTCTTTATTGCAAAACCTTTTAAACGTCGATAAAAAGCGCGCGGTAATGGAATTTGTATTGTAGGGACCGGCGTCCCCGACAATTCGTGAAAGGAGGCATTGTCTTTCTTTCGTACATATCGTCAGAAAAACGACTTGATTTTGATTATAGTCCGCTCCCTTCAAACGAGTGGTCTTGCGATTTTTCAATTCATCCATAAGCATCACATTACAGCTCAAACGTTTTTATCGATTTTATCGCAGAGCCGTCGGGATAATCGCGCACCTCGCCGAGAGCGAAAAATCCGTTCGCCCCGTAAAGTCTGACCCTCTCTCCTATCTCGTAGGAGCAGGATATCTTTTTTTGATATATCTCGCATCCGCTTCTGCAAAGCTTTTCGTAAAACGCGGGGAGCGCTACCTTGGGCAATGAGGAAAAAAGAGCTTCTGTGGGAATAAGTCTTGCAAGTCTGTCTTCGGGGGTCATTTCTTCAAGCTTGGCGATGCTTATCGCGCGGTCTATTGTAAATCCGCCCGCCTCGGTACGTTCAAGAGACGCCATAGCGCCCCCGCATCCGAGGGCTGCGCCGATATCGGCGCAAAGCGTGCGGATATACGTTCCCGAAGAACAGCTTACGTCAAGCGAGAATAGGTCGCCCCAGTCGGTGGGGGATAGTCCGATAGAGAATATCTCAATATCTCTCGCCTCTCTCTCGACCGATACTCCGCGCCTTGCAAGGTCGCAAAGCTTTTGACCGCCAACCTTGAGAGCGCTGTACATAGGCGGGATCTGCTTTTGCTTTCCGACGAAGGTTGAGCACACGCGCGCTACCTCGTCGGCGGAGGGAATATCTTCGCAAATGCTGAGGATATTTCCCGTGGTGTCCTCGGTGTCGCTCGTTATTCCAAGCTTCAGAGCAGCCCTGTATGCCTTTGTGTCGCTCACAAGATATTCAGCCGCCTTCGCCGCCCTGCCTACAAGCACCACAAGGACTCCCGTCGCCATAGGGTCGAGCGTACCCGTGTGACCTACCCGAGAGGTCGAATAGAGCCGTCTTATTTTGTTTACGATGTCGTGTGACGTAACGCCCGCGTGTTTATTTATTATAAGTACGCCTGACGGCTCTTTGTTCTGCATAAGCTTTTCTCTCTTAAAACTTTATTTTATGATTATATCCTCAAGTTTGCGCTTGGGAACGTAGTGAACGTTGTTTTCGTCGCGGTAATATTTTATGTTTCCGTCCTCAGCCTCACAAAGAACTGCCGTCTCGTCGGGCACGCCGAGCGCGAGAACGAGGTTTATCATAAGGTTTTCGGGCAAGGAAAGCGCTTTTGCGAGTGCTTCGGCATTGTATGAGCCTATCATACAGCCGCCATATCCCGCCTCGGTCGCGGACAGCATAATTACCTCGGCGCAGATGCCGATATCCTTAAGATATATAGGGGAAAACGGAGTTATATCGGTATCGTGGCAGATAACGATGAGCGAGGTCGCCTCGTGTCCCACAGGGGGGAGCTTTATGCCGAGAGACGCCGCGAAGCGCAACTCGGGATTACATCTCGCAAGCTCCTCGGGCGAGGTGACTATGCGGTATTTGAGGGGCTGCGAATTTCTTGTAGCCGCCGATATTCTCGCGTTATCTATAAATCCGAGCAAGGTCTCCTCGGGTATCTTTTTTTCGGGGTCAAAGGAGCGGAAGCTTCTGCACTCCTTCAAAATATCATTCAACATCTGTCTTTTCCTCTGCTTTCTGCGGAAATTTTACCCACGCGGATTTTATCGGTACTCCCTTTGAGGAGAAGTTTGCCTCGTATTCGGTCATTACGTTGCCGTCTGCTCGGTCGGAATTGTGCAGGTCGTAGGTCATCCAAACCACCTCGAGACCACAGAGCTCAAACTGCTCAAGACTTGAGGCAAAAAGCCCATCGTTGTCGGTCTTCAGCTTAAGGATTCCGTCCTCTTTGAGAAGCGTTCTGTATATTTCGAGAAACGCCGAATAAGTAAGGCGGCGCTTGGCGTGACCCGCCTTGGGCCACGGGTCGCTGAAATTGAGATATATGCAGTCAACAGAATGCGGCTTCATATTTTCAGCCAAGAATTTAGCGTCGCCGATAAGGAAGCGAAGATTGTCCCTCTCTCTCTCCTCGGTGCGCTTTACTGCTTTTTCAAGCGCGACACAGCAAACGTCGGCTATCTTCTCCATAGCGATAAAATTCACCTCTGGATAAGCCTCTGACATTCCGCAGGCAAAATTACCCTTTCCGCATCCTATCTCAAGATGCAGAGGAGCAGTATTTTCAAAAATCTTTTCGGGCTCGGAGAGAGACTTTAGCTCGGATATAAGCAAATGCGAGCAAGCGGCGATCCTCTCTGCTCCGTTCTTCTTTTTTCTCATTCTCATAAGGAAAACCTCTTATACGTTGAATCTGAAAAGAACGATATCTCCGTCCTTCATAACGTATTCCTTACCCTCGCTACGATAAAGTCCCGCATCCTTTGCGGCGGCTATCGTGCCGCAGGACATAAGGTCCTCGAAGGACACTATCTCGGCTCTGATAAAACCTCTCTCAAAGTCGCTGTGTATCTTTCCTGCCGCTCCGGGAGCTTTAGTGCCCTTGGTTATCGTCCAAGCGCGGACCTCCTGAGGACCTGCGGTGAGGAAGCTGATAAGACCCAGAAGGGCATAGCTTGCCTTTATAAGACGGTCAAGACCGCTCTCCGCGATGCCAAGGTCGTCAAGGAACATCTGCTTTTCCTCGCCCTCAAGCTCGGCGATCTCCGCCTCAAGCTGAGCGCATATAGCGATTATCTGCGAATGCTCTCTCTCTGCCTGCTCCTTGAGAGCGACGTAGTTTGCGTTTGAGAGCGGTTCCTCAGAGACCTCATCCTCGCACACGTTAGCCACGTATATAACAGGCTTCATCGTGAGCAGAGGAGTGTCGTAAAGACATTCTCTCTCGCTCTCGTCAAGCTCGACCTCACGCGCGCACTTTCCGTCCGAGAGCGCGGCGAGAAGCTTTTCGTATACCTCAAGCTCGGATGCGAGCGACTTGTCGCCCTTCATCGCCTTCTTAGTGCGGTCGATGCGGCGCTCGATCATCTCTATATCCGAGAAAATAAGCTCAAGATTTATCGTTTCAAGGTCGCGCAGAGAGTTTATCGAGCCGTCAACGTGAATTATGTTGTCGTCGTCAAAGCAACGGATAACGTGCACGATAGCATCTACCTCGCGGATATTGGAGAGAAATTTGTTTCCAAGTCCCTCTCCCTTGGAAGCGCCCTTAACCAGCCCCGCGATGTCAACGAATTCGATTACAGCAGGGGTGTATTTTTCGGGGTTATACATCTTTGCGAGCTCATCGAGTCTTGTGTCGGGAACGGTAACGACGCCGACGTTCGGCTCGATAGTGCAGAAGGGATAGTTTGCGGATTCAGCTCCCGCATTCGTAAGAGCGTTAAAAAGTGTGCTCTTGCCTACGTTAGGCAAGCCAACGATACCTAATTTCATATATTCTCATTCTCCTTTATTTTACAAGGTTTTTTCGCCTCGAAAATGCGTTACTTTACCATTACTGTACCATTTTTAACGATTTCCGAACATCTTTAGGATACGATTTTTTGTAACTTCATTTTGAGGTGTACCATTTTCTGTACCATCACTGCACCATTTTTGGTGGAGTAGCTTCCTCAAATTGCTTGATTGCTATGGACAAGGATTCGTCCGTTACGTGAACGTATCTGTCCATTGTGGTTTGGATACTTGCGTGACCGAGCAGCTTTTGCAGAACCTTTGGTTGAACGCCTCTCTCAATCGCTCTCGTTGCGTATGTATGACGAAGAACGTGCATTGAAAAACGCTTGATCCCCGCCTCGTCGCAGAGCTTGTAGAGGTGTGTATCGTAGGAACTGTTCTTTGCCGGCTCTCCTGTTCTGAAATTGATGAACACGAGATCTCGCATCACGAGCGTCGAGGTTTGTCCGGTACGGCGGTCAATGTACTCCAACGTTTGAGATAGCGTTTCGGACTCCTTCCTCTCGCCCACGGTTGCCGCAACCATTTCAAGAATGGCGTAAGCCTTTGATGTAAGCGGAATGGTACGATAGCTTTGTTGTGTCTTTGGTGGTCCCGCGCGCCAGTATCCCTGCTTGTGCCTGTACTCTAAGGTTTTATTGACGGTCAGAGTTCGTTTCTTCCAGTCAATCGCATCCCAAGTAAGACCAATCATTTCACCGGTGCGCAATCCCGTTTCCAACATCAGAGCGTATTGAAAATAGTTGTGCGAACGCTTTGCGACCTCTAAAAACATTTCCTGTTCTTCGACGGTGAGAAACTTGATGTCGCTGACTGCGCGGACGGGCTTGGTGTATCTGACACCATCCATCGGGTGCTTGGCGATCAATCCGTTCATCAGAGCCGAACGGAACATCGTTCCCATCGCAATATAGGTTTGGCGAATCGTAGAGCCGGCATAGTCCTTATCCATTCGAGTTAAGACTGCCTTGCAGTGCATCGGTCTTACGTCACTCAGCTTGAGCCGTCCGAGGATCGATTTCATATTTCGGTTGTACCGTTCGCGGTAGTTGCGCCGTGTGTTCGGTGCTAAATCGCCTACGATATTCTCAATCCAGAAATTAAACCAATCATCAACGGTCATTTCAGAGGGAACGAAAACCTCCTCGTGACTGTCTGCATATTTCGCTTCGCTAAGCCAATTCTTTGCTTCCGGGA
Source organism: Eubacteriales bacterium (assembly GCA_045602205.1). Classification (GTDB taxonomy): domain Bacteria; phylum Bacillota; class Clostridia; order Oscillospirales; family CAG-272; genus HGM12713. Next base: position 3,872 of record JAZSBF010000041.1, on the reverse strand, counting down.
TCGTGGGAAAGCATTTAGTGGTTCGGTTGCCGTATCGGTTTACAAATCTTGCGACGTATAAACCGTCTTTTCTTTGGCAAATTCCTTTGCCGATTTCTTTGCCTTTCAGGTTTTTACCCATATTAACTCCTTTCTCTGTTGAAAAAAGAGCCAATGCAACACATTACATTATATCACATTGGCATAGATTTTTCAATAGTTATTCCCTAAATTATTAGCTCTTTTCCGAGAAATTCCTCGAATTCCTTACGCTTGACGAGCTTCTTCGTTCCAACGTACAGAACAAACGGACAATTCGGAGAGCGCAACAATTTATCTATCTTGTTTATGCCGATATTACTGTACTCGGCAGCTTCTCTGATTGTTAACGTCACCTTCAGGTGAATTGGTACTTTTACGTGCTCTATAATCTGCCTCCTTTCTCATAAAATATCTGTTTCGTTAATCCAAAATCCTTGAAATACGGTACCGTCGTGGAGAATGAATCTGCCTGCCTTGTCCTTGGGAATCTGTTCTGCGGCGCTGGTGTTATCCAGGATGATTTGGGATAGTATGGTGTCGGCTCTACCGCACACACGGCAGTCGATGTTGTTGCGGATCTGTCCCGAGAGAATGTTTGCGTCGGGACGCTGTGTGGCGAGTATGAGGTGGATGCCAAAAGCTCGTCCTTGACGGGCAATCATCGAAAGTCGGTTTTCTATCAGACCGATTCTTTCTTTTTGCTCTTTTGTCAAACCCGTTTTGTCAAGCACCTCGGCAACCTCGTCACAGGCGAAAATATGCCGTTGCAGAGGGACTGCGCTATGTTTATTGTATTCGCTTATGTTTGCGCATCCAGCTTCTCTGAACAGCGCTTTTCGCCTTTGCAACTCGTCGGTCAATTCAGTTAAAATGGTGAGAAGTATTTCCTCGTCAAAGCACATTTTGCATTTGTTGTGCCATATTCTCGGGAAGTCCACACCGCCCTTGAAGTCGGCTATGCTGACAATGGCATTTTTCTTTAAGGACTGCACGAGTAGAACCTTGAGCTGTATGCTTTTTCCGCTTCCCGTAGAGCCACCTAAAAGGATATGGGGTATCTTGGATAGATCCACGCTCTCCAAACCGAGTTGGCTTTTTCCAAGAATGAGTGTGGAGTCGTCATCGATCAGATAACTGTCGTTCCATTCGATAAAATCAGGTAATCCCGAATCCGCCGAAACGACGTGGAGCAAGATCCTTCGTTTATTACTGCCCTCGATTATCTTTACAATATTGACGTTCAAAGCCGCTTCGATATATCCTCGCTCTTTCTCCCATTCCGTCAGCGGTATGCCAACCGCATCAAACTCTAATATCTCCACGTTGTTGTGTCTTTTGTCCTGTGTGCGTGTCAGAAGCATCGGCACCTCACCGGCAGAGTTCGTCATACCGATTCGCTGAAACTCGTTTGAGGTCTTATTGAAGCCATATGGAGTTCCGAACAGAATGAGTATGAAGAACGTGCCGCCGATGAGTAGTGCCGGGAGCATCAGATCCACGAGGACAATGAAAACGGGAGAAATCAGAGGAATATCCTCCAGAGCAAGATTGTTTTTGATTAAATACCAAATGAGTATGGCAGCGGGATAAAAGAAAATCAGGACGATTTTATGTACGGTATTCTTCCATACCGCCTTACATCCGTTTGCCAAGCGGTGAAAAAAGTATTTCTTTTGCGAATGTCGGTTCAGCCGTTCCTTGTCCTCGTTTCTCATATCTTTATACCTCCTTACTTGAAATCGACTTTATCTACCGTACCGTCGGCGTGGTAGGCGTAGACCTTATGAATCCTTCTCAGAAAAGCACGCCACGTTTCCGGTCGGCTTTGTTGCTCCGCTTTATATTGCTCACTGAGTGGTATATTTGAGGTGATATACACCTTCGTATAACAAGCCACTCTATCGTTGTACCTCGCAGGGAGATGCAACGGATAAATGTCAAGATAGTTGAGCATCGTTTCGATAGGGATTTGAGAATTAAATTCCTCAAACACAAGAACGTCCTGACCGTGATAAGCGTCAAACCGCGTTCCGTCCCGTCTGCCGTAGTCGGTGATACGACATATTTCAGAGGCGGGATGTTTGTTATAAATACCGCTGGTCTTGCCCGTTCCTGATGCGCCGAATAAATATATTACCTCAACTTGTCTGTACTTGGTTTTATGTGGTTCGGACATCAGCGTATCTCTGAGGGTGTCAATCTCTCTCGTTCTGAGTGCGAATGATGGGTTTTCTTCAATGATCTCGGTGGTACTCATTCCGTCTTTTATGTTTTGAACCAATTTGTGCATCCTTGGATCTCTTTCCTCAGACTCACTTGGAACTTCTCCAAATTCGTAAAATGTCCCCTCTACCGAGGTTTCCGCTTTTTCGGTGTCAGCCCACTTTCCGCTTTTTAGAATATAATCGCGGTTTTCACGTGTTGTTCCGTTTGCTTTTTCGATATGAGCCGTAGGAAAACGCCTTTGGATCGTATCAAAACGTATTGCTGACGTTGAATAGAGGTATATATGTGTATGGTAGGTTCCCGTTGTGGCGATTTCATCTGCCATACAGTAATAATTTGGGCAAAACCGTGCTAAAATCTCGCAGATGCGGTCTCTGTTCAATTCGCATGTTTGCGGATTGTTGATTGTGATGTGCCATTTACGTGATTGTTCTTTTGTAGCTATAATCGTTACCTCCTTTTTTATTTTTGCTACATGCTACTTGCTACCATAAGAGGTAATACTAACTCTTATGGTAGGGCGGCGCTGCGCTGCCGCCGGAGAGAAATTTTCTTTTAGGGAAAATTTTAATCTCCCCGTCAGCGCGCAGACACCGCGAGCCTAAAAGTTTATCTTACGCCAATCTGATATCTGTTGCTTTCGCAGTAAGAAGAACGGAACCATTCTTTTCATACGCTCCCACTTCAAGATTATCAAACTCAACTTCGACAAAACCTTCAGGCTTGTCCATCAACTGCTCCCCGTCGATTCTAACGCCGATCTTCTCAAGATTGTGCTTGGGAAGAGCAACGACGTAGCGGTGCGCGATGATGTTGTTGGTCTTAACCCCATCCTTGTACTCGTAAGCGGGAATAATCTCCACAAGGAGCTTCTTCTCACCGAGCGAGGCGGGATCGATCCTAAGATCTCTGATGTTCAACATACCTTGTCCTCCTTTCCATGTACTCGGATGAACGGCGCGCTTCGTTCATCCTGTGGTGCCGAGCTTTCGAATATTCGGTTGCACGGGCTTGTGAAAGGCTTATGAAATGTGCTTTCATTCCTCTCTGCCTATCAAAGACGAAGCTTGGTGTCAATTTTTTGCAAGTTTTTCAAAAAATTTATTACTCTGCAAAAACGCTCTTCGATTGCTTGGGCGGGGAGCAAAATGCTCTTTCATTTGCCTCTCTACCTATGAAACACGAAGCATAGTGCCCATTTTCTGCAAACAATTAAAAAATATTTTTGCCTTACACAAATGGTAGCTTCAGTTGCATAGGGATTACACCGCTTTTGAATATTCGCTTGCTCGGACGATTGAAAGACTCAAAAAGCTATTTTATTGCCCTTCATCTAATAAACATCCCAAAGGGACTGTTTTTCTGCAAGTAATTTGCAAATTTTTTATTTTTTCATAATTCAGAGGCTTTTTGAGCGTTTTTCGTGCCTTTCAACTGTAATCACACTTGAAATTCTCGATTTTTATACCTTTTTTCAAAAAAGTTAAAAATTTTTATCCGGACGTCTCGGACATCTCAAAAGAGCTTTTCAAGTGCTTTCAATAATACAGTGGGAATTTTTAAGCAAAATCTCGTCAAGTTTTTGAAAATTTTTCAAAAAATTTTTGCCTCGTGAACACAAAGAA
>JAZSBF010000040.1:0-41806 GCA_045602205.1 Eubacteriales bacterium | reverse complement strand
TCATAACAAAATCCGACGGTCAAAATGACCGTCGGATTTTGTTATTATTTTATTAAGACAAAATTCGTCATATATCCTTTTGATCTTACCGTGTATATTACCTTTTTATCGGATATCCTCTCGAATTTTTTTCTGAGGTGGCAGATGTAAACGTCAGCAATATTAGTGTCACCGCACGAACCGAGCATCTCGGATAGTTCTTTTCTGCTCACTGCGGTTTCCGGAGTTTCGCAAAGCCTCTCAAGGACCTTAAGCTCGTATTCAGATAAGCTCATTTTTTGACCAAAAGCGAGAATGGTTCTATCCCCATCGATAAGATAAAAGGAATTTTCCTCAACCTTTGTAGTCTTTCGCCCGAGCATTGCATCTGTTTTTTTGTTATTTTCGACACACATATCCAAAGCATCTCGTAGGTCATCAAAAAGAAACGGATAAGGCAGGTGGGCAAAGCAAGCTTGCTTTGCTGCCTCGCTATTTCCAATATTTATCTTCATATTTTGTGGTATAACATCTGTTGTCTCAATAGTATCTGTATCAACTATCACGGCAGAATATTCGAAGATTTGCGTTGGAATATTCAAAAAAACATCACAATTCGCTCTATACGACAAGACCTCAAGTTCAAGCAATCTTGCAAGGCTTTTATTTTTTGAGACTACTGCAATCCTCTTCATAAACTCTTTTGTAGCTCCGTCAATATTTCAAAAATTTCTTCAGAATTTTGCGCGTTCATCACTGCCGCGCGTGCTGATGCCGCACCGTTTATTCCCTTTATATACCATGCTATATGCTTTTTTGCCTCTGCGGTCGCGCGTCTCTCATTTTTATCCTCAAGCATCAGTGCAAGATGCTCCTTCGCAATTTCAAAGCGCTCATAAGCACTTATAAAGACATTGTCCCTATTGTTTATTGCCGCATTTATTTCGGCAAATATCCACGGATTTCCAAGCGCGCCTCTTGCCACCATTACGCCGTCGCACCCTGTATCATTCATCATTTTAAGAGCATCCGCGGCGCAATAAATATCTCCGTTTCCCACCACAGGAACTCTAACGCTCTCCTTTACGCTTTCTATCACGCCAAGGTCTATCCCCGGAAGATACATCTGCTCTCTTGTACGCGCGTGAACACATATCATATCCGCGCCCGCAGCCTCAAGTCTTTTTGCAAACTCGGGAGCGGTAATATTCTCCCACCCCGCTCTTATTTTAACTGTTACGGGCAACGAGACAGCTTTTTTTATTGCCGTCACTATCTGCGCGGCTGTTTCGGGCTCTTTCATAAGGGCGCTTCCCTCTCCGTTTGAAACTATTTTTCTTACGGGACAGCCCATATTTATATCTATCGCAACAGGTGCGGTATCCGAAACGCACCCCTTGTACGAGCACTCCTCTATCATCTGTGCCGCTCTTGCCATGAACTCGGGCTCTCTGCCAAAAAGCTGAATAGCTATCGGCATCTCGCTCTTATATACAGTCGCAAGCTCTAAGGTCGCCGACGCCTCAGCAGAGCTTTTTTTGCTGTTTTGATCATAGCAAAGCGCTTTTGCCGATATCATCTCACTCACTGTATATTCAGCGCCGTATCTTCGGCAAAGATAGCGAAAGCTTCTATCACTGACTCCCGCAAGAGGAGCTAAAAACAATCCGTGCTCCAGTTCAAAATTTCCTATTTTCATAGTGTCTCCTGTTTTATCTTCTTATATTATGATAACATATTCTTGTCGAAAATTCAACACTCTTGTCTTATAAATTATAAAGTATTATTTTATCGAAGACCTTTTTTTCTTATCACATTTGGTAATATACTAATATTTTGCTTGGCTTTATACAAAAATCTGTCGAGCAAAACCGATTGCTTTTTATGGAAATATATGGTATTATCACTTTGCGGAGAAATATCTGCGAAGAAAAAAACATATTATTTTAATTTAAGACAAGGAGAAAAAGAAAATGCAAAATTTTTTTGAGACACCAAAAAAGAAGATAATCGTAATTTCGGCGGCATCCATTATCCTGCTCACGCTTATCGTTGTTATGGTAGGAATTTTTGCGGTATCAAAGTCCTCAAATGACGAGCTTGAGGACGACGATAAGGACTCTATCGGAGCGTTTGCGAACAAAGACGATGACGGCATTCAAACAACGCAGAAGGCCTCGGGCGCGAACACAGAGCCTGTTATCTTCACATCTAACGGTGACGGCACGTGTACGCTTACCGCGATAGGCACTTTCAACAGCAGTGACTTCGAGATACCCGAAAAGAGTCCTAACGGTGACACCGTTACTGCCATTGGCGACAAAGCTTTTGAGAATTGCTCTTTTTTGAAGACAGTAAGTATTCCCGCAACGGTCAAGAAGATCGGAAACAGTGTTTTTAAGGGTTGTTCGTCTCTCAACACCATAAGTGTAAGCAGCTCAAATACAAAATATTCCTCGGTAAACGGTGTTCTGTTTTCAAAGGATAAGACGATTCTCATCTGCTATCCCTCAATGAAGGTAGGACAATCCTATCTCCTCAGCACAAACGTTTCCTCCATATCGGCGTATGCCTTTGATAACGTTACATATCTTCAGAAGATACTATATCAAGGCTCCTCGTCAAAATTTCAAGCGATAGACGTTGGCGTTGGAAACGGCTCTCTTGAATCTGTAACAGTTACCTATAATTACGTTCCCGCAAAATAAACCGCATAATAACGAATGGCGTACCTGCCTTAAAACAGGTACGCCATTTTCTTGAACAATATCTTATCCTCTGACTGTGTTTATATAGTTAACAATAACGTCAACAGCTTTTTCAAAGCTGATACCCGAGGTGTTGATACAGAGGTCATAGTTTGTAACGTCGTTACAGTTACCGTTAGTATAATATTTATAATACGCGTCGCGGGTCTTATCTATCTTCTCTATCGTTTTCTTAGCATCAGCGGGCAACATACCGTAAAAATGCACAACGTTATTAATACACGTCTCCTCATCTGCATAGATAAACAAACGGATAACGTTAGGGTTATTGCGAAGAATATAATCTCCGCATCTTCCGATTATAACACAATCCTGCTTCTCCGCAAGATCTCTTATTATCTTTGCCTGATAGTTAAAGAGGTTATTATCGGATACAAATTCAGCGTGATCGGGAGCAAGCACATACTCTCCGTAGCTACGGTTATATCTCTTAAAGAGACTGCTCTTAACCTTTTCGTCAGCTCTTCCGAAAAGCTCGATATTTATTCCGCTTTCCTCCGAGGCAAGCTTTATGAGGTCATTGTTGTAATAATTGCAATCAAGTCTCTGAGCAAGAAGCTTTCCGATAGTTCTTCCCCCGCTTCCAAATCCTCTCGCGATAGTTATAACAAGTCTTGACATAATTATTTATCCTCCATATATCTTATTTTGCGTAGTCACTATATATCTTCTTTACATCGTTCATAAACCGCGTTGCGGTATAATTCTGTCCCTTGGGTTTTCCGATTGTTACATTAACATATCTTTGACCAGATTTATCTTCAGATACCGTGACAAAAGTAAAACCAGATTCGTCAATATTTCCCGTTTTTCCCGCGATTATCTTAGTTGAAGAATTGATTTTTGGATTATCGCTAAAGCCAAGGTGATTGGTGTCAGGCTTTCCGCTATACCATGCGGAATAGTAGGTACAATCCTTCCCATCGACCACAATAGGTCTTCCGGTGTACGTTGTAAGACACTTGTTTGCCATCTCATTATCAAGCGCATATACCATTATAGATGCTATATCCTTACATGTAGAATAATTGTTCGCGTCGTAAAGTCCCGTACAATTTGAGAAATGAGTAGTATCGGTAAGACCAAGCTGCGCGACCTTCGCGTTCATCATATCAACAAACGCCGCCTCGCTTCCCGCAACCTCCTCTACTATAAGCTTACATGCTATCGTATCCGACTGATATATAATAAGATACAAAAGGTCTTCAACTGTATAGCTATCTCCGACCTTAAGTCCTGCGCCCGAGGCTTCATTTTGCGCCGCAAAATCCGCTATCTCTTTTGTAACCGTGAGCTTCTTACTTAAATCTGTCACGTTTTCACACGCAACGAGAAGCGTCATTACCTTGGTCATTGATGCGGGATATATTCTTTCGTCAGCGCCTTTTTCAACTACCGACGTCAAAGAATCCTTTTCTACCTTTACGAGCACAGTATTTCTAGGTGCGTGACCGTCGCCGTTAGGGTCATCAATCGTAACAACTGTTCCCGAGGTAGTTATCTTATAGCTTGAACGCGACTCTTTTGTGGGAAAAAGCGGTGTTTTGGATACCGGTGTTGCCGTCTGCGTGGTTTTAGACGAGCCTTTTTTAGTTGACGGTGAATCATCAACATCTCTGCCTTCAAGATTCATAACCACAAAAAGAGCCACCACAAGTCCTATAAGCAGAGCAAGAGTTGAAAACAATATCGCAAAAAACGACGGTTTTATCTCTACAACGCGTTCCTGTTTTTTAGAGCTATTTATACCCATTTAATATGTACATCCTTTGTATTAATATCTTTACTATATTTTATCACATTTACAATATCTTTTCAATAGCTATAAAAAATAATTCTACGACTTTTTATTAAAAATCGGGCGGAGATTTTTTCCATCTCCGCCCAAGTAAAGATTATTATTTAAAATTGAAGTTGATAATTCCAAACACCAATATGGTAATTATTATTATCGGAACAACGATAGTAACTATCGGTCTCATCCATCTTGCCACCTTAAGTCCCTTGCCCTCGTTTGCTTCCTTGACAAAGTTGTCCCATCCCCAGCCGTAGCGAGAAATAACACAGAACAAAACAAGAATAAGCGAACCTATGGGAAGGAGAAGGTTACTTACGATAAAGTCCTCAAGGTCAAGGATAGAAGAACCTTCCGCAAAGGGTACGAAGCCCAAAAGGACGTTAAATCCAAGAACACAAGGAATTGAAAGAATGAAAATACCAACACCTACAATAAGACTTGTCTTTTTACGTCCCCAATTTGTAAGATCCATAACACAAGCGATTATGTTTTCAAACACAGCAATAACAGTAGACAACGCCGCAAAGGTCATGAATACGAAGAACAAGCTTCCCCAAAGTCTGCCAAGAGGCATATTGTTAAATACGTTGGGAAGTGTTACAAAGATAAGCGAAGGACCTGCATCGGGCTGAACACCGTATGCAAAGCAAGCGGGAAAAATAATAAGTCCCGAGGTGAACGCCACAAAGGTATCAAGCGCCGCAACGTTGACAGCCTCGCCCATAAGCGAACGATCCTTATTGAGATAGCTTCCGAATATAGCCATAGATCCGATACCAAGGCTGAGTGTAAAGAACGCCTGATTCATCGCCGCAACGATAACGTCAAAGACCCCCGCTTCGAGAAGATTATCCATACTGGGAACAAGATAGAATTTGAGTCCTTCGGATGCGCCGTCAAGGAAAATGCTGTTTACGGCAAGAACGACCATAAGTCCAAGAAGCGCAAGCATCATATACTTGCTAACCTTTTCAATTCCCTTTTTAACGCCAAGCATACAAACAAACGCACCGACAAAAACAATTATCCCCATAAATACCGTCTGCCATATCCAGTCTCCGAGCATTCCACCAAAGGCATCTGCCACACCTGCGGTATCAAGTCCGCTGAGGTCGCCCTTCGCCGTTTTGAAGAAATACTGAAGCATCCAGCCCGATACGTTCGTATAGAACATCATAAGAATTATGTTTCCCACAAGCGCAAGTCCGCCGTGCCAATGCCACTTTGTTTTTGGCGGCTCTAACTCCTGATACATCTTAACAGGACTCTTCTGTGATGCGCGTCCAATCGCAAACTCGATAGTCATTACGGGTATTCCAAGAACTATCAAAAAGAACAGATATATAAGAACAAAAATAGCTCCGCCATATTGTCCGACCATCCACGGGAATTTCCATACGTTACCTATACCGATGGCACATCCCGCACTGAGCAATATGAAGCCAAGTCGGCTTCCAAGTTTTTCTCTCATTGCCAAATCTCCTTAAATTTTATATCTATTATTCTAACACATAGTTAAAAAAATTTCAATAGTTATCTAAAAAAAACAACAAAAAAGAACAAAAAGGAGCATCACTTGCGATGCTCCTTAATTGTTAGAAAATTACTTATATTTTCTCTTGCGTGCTGCTTCAGACTTCTTCTTGCGCTTTACGCTGGGCTTCTCATAATGCTCTCTCTTGCGAAGCTCGGCAAGTGTGCCGTCACGTGCAGTAGCTCTCTTAAAGCGACGGAGTGCGCTGTCCAAAGACTCGCCTTCTTTAACTCTGATCTCTGCCATTTTCTTTTTCCCTCCCTCCGCATATTGCCAAAGACAATTAATCGAATGATATTATACCACAAAAATTTTCCTTTGTCAATACTTTTTTATCGAGATAACGCTTTTAATTTTAACAAAAAACTGAAGTAGTATTATATCCGAATTTATTGATATTTTTTAGTTTAAACTACGCAAAAAACAAGCGAGAAGAGAGAGCTCTTCCCTCTCCTCTCTTGCTTTTTCACTTTTTATTATTTGATCACTATATTAACTATCTTATTGGGAACTGCGATCTCTTTTACGATCGTCTTTCCTTCGATAGCGGCAGTTATAGCAGGCTCTGCCTTTGCAAGCGCGATAGCCTCTTGCGCGGGAGTATCAACGGGAGCTTTTATCTTAGCTCTGAGCTTACCGTTTATCTGAACAACTATCTCTACTTCATCGTCAGCCGTTTTGCTCTCATCATAAGTAGGCCACGGCTCAAATGCGATAGTATCCTTATGTCCAAGTATGCTCCACATTTCCTCGCATATATGAGGACAGATACAAGACAGCATCTTGATAATGCCCTCGGCATATACTCTTGGACACTTGCCTTCCTTATATACAGCATTGACAAATATCATCATCTGAGAAATAGCGGTATTGAACGCCAGCTTCTCAAAGTCTTCGGTTATCTTCTTTACGCTCTTATGGTATACCTTCTCAATAGGTCCGCCTTCGCCCTCTATGATGTTTTCGGGCTCGGTGAAGAACGCCCACACACGATTGAGGAACTTTCTCGCTCCGTCAACACCCTGATTGCTCCAAGGCTTTGAGACCTCGAGCGGTCCCATAAACATCTCGTAAAGTCTGAGAGTATCAGCTCCGTAGTCACGAACGACATCACTGGGATTTACCACAAACTCAGGGAATCTCTTACCCATCTTTATTCCGTTAGAGCCGAGTATCATTCCCTGATGCACGAGCTTTTTGAAGGGCTCTTTTGTGGGAGCAAGTCCCTTATCATAAAGATATCTGTTCCATATTCTCGAATACATAAGGTGACCTACGGCGTGTTCAGGTCCTCCTATGTAAAGGTCAACAGGCATCCAATGCTCAAGCAGCTTTTGATTTGCGAACTCATCGGAATTATTGGGGTCTATATAACGCAGGAAGTACCAGCTCGAGCCCGCAGAGCCGGGCATCGTTGAGGTCTCCCTCACGCCCTTTACTCCGTCCTTGTCGTATGCCTTCCACTCGGTTGCGTTTTCAAGAGGCGCTTTTCCGTTTACGCCCTTGTAATTTTCAAGCTCGGGAAGTACGAGCGGAAGCTCGGAATCATCAAGCACGTGGATTGCTCCGTCCTCTCCGTGAACCACGGGAACAGGCTCTCCCCAGTATCTCTGTCTTGCGAATATCCACTCTCTGAAATGATAGTTAACGGTTCTCTTTGCGACTCCCATTCCTTCAAGCTTTGAGGTGATAGCTTCCTTTGCCTCCTCAACGGTAAGCCCGGTAAACTCCTCGGAGTTTATAAGTCTGTATCCCTTTCCAAGATACTCGCCCTTTTCAAACGCCTTCTCGGATACGTCAACGTGACCGAGAGTCTCGTCTCCGTCTATTACCTGAAGCATATCTATGTTATGGGCTATGGCATACTCAAAGTCACGCTGGTCGTGTGACGGAACTGCCATTACCGCACCCGTACCGTAATTCGCGAGAACGAAATCGCCGATAAACATTCTTACTTCTCTGCCGTTTACGGGATTGATACAAGAAACGCCCTTAAGCTCGCATCCCGATTTGGTCTTGTTGAGCTCGGTTCTGTCCATATCGTTCTTCTTAAGCGTCTCGTTTATATAAGCCTCGACCTCGTCCTTGTTCTCGATTCTCGGCATAAGCTGCTTTACTATCTCTCCGTCGGGAGCGAGAACCATAAATGTGATGCCGTAAATAGTCTCTATACAAGTGGTAAATATAGAAAACTCCCCGCCGCCGACTATCTGGAATTTAACCTCGACACCTGTTGACTTGCCTATCCAGTTCTTCTGCATAAGCTTTGTGGATTCGGGCCAATCCACCTCATCAAGTCCCTCAAGGAGCTTTTCGGCAAAGGCAGGCTGGTCGATGACCCACTGCTTCATATTTTTTCTTATAACGGGATATCCGCCTCTCTCCGACTTTCCGTCTATGACCTCGTCGTTGGAAAGAACCGTACCAAGCTCCTCGCACCAGTTAACAGGCATATCTATATACTGCGCGTATCCGTCAAGATAGAGCTGCTTGAATATCCACTGCGTCCACTTATAGAATTCGGGGTCGCTTGTAGCTATCATCTTGCTCCAATCGTAGTCAAATCCGAGCTCCTTAAGCTGCTTTGAAAAGGTTCTGATATTCTCCTGCGTGAAGCCATTGGGGTGATTACCCGTTGTAACGGCATACTGCTCCGCAGGGAGACCGAAGGAGTCGTAGCCCATCGGGTGAAGCACGTTATAGCCCTGCATTCTCTTCATTCTCGATACTATATCGGTAGCCGTGTAGCCCTCGGGATGTCCCGCGTGAAGTCCAACTCCTGACGGGTACGGGAACATATCTAGAACGTAGTATTTTGGCTTTGAAAAATCCCAAACGTCTGTTTTAAAGGTCTGATTTTTCTCCCAATATTCCTGCCACTTTTTCTCTATACTACTGTGTTCGTATTTCATTTTAAAGTCCAAACCTTTCTCGCTTAATTAGTCGTTTTTTCTGATACAGAAACAGCCGATGAATCGCCGTACAGCTTGTCCAGATTATAAAATTCTCTTGCTTCTCTGCTGAACACGTGAACTATTATGTTGCTGTAATCCATAAGTATCCAAGAATTATTATCCCTGCCCTCAACGTTATAAGGCATAACGCCTCTCTCGCCAAGTCTGTATTCGACCTCGCCGACAAGAGCCTTGACCTGTGTACTCGAGTTACCTGTGCAGATAACGAAATACTCGGCTATGACCGTCTTTTCCTCGACGTGTATTATCTTTATGTCCCTTCCCTTTTTGGAATCAAGCACCTCAGCGATAGCCTCGGCAACCTCAAGGGCGCTCGCATTTTCAAGAGAGGGCAATTTTTCGGTAATGTTGTTGTCCATTTTTTCTCCTTATCCGGAGGTGAGAGGTACACCTCTCACCCCATAATATTATATTTTAATCCATATTGGATATTTTGTCAATATCAATTCACTGTTTTTGTATAACAATGCCGTTTTCGTTGACATCCGACGCCGTTACAGAAAAATAGGGAATGTCCGAATTATAAATATCCGAAAATTTGCTGTCCCGCGGATCAAAGAAAATTTGATTCTCATCAAATCTTCCTTCAGACAGATCAGCGCCCAGATGCTCCTTTGCTATTCTTTCTGCCGAGCTTTTTGATATCACGTAATACCAAGCTCCCGAGCCCGCGCGAATATCGCTTCCAGCAAGAGTGAGCATAGTTATTTCGGATGCTGATATTCCACGAAACATTTTAGCAAACTCTGTAATATCCTTTATATTAAGATCGGTGTTTACCTCTCCCATCATAGCCGCCGCGGTCTTAACAAAAGTCGCAGTAGTCATCTCATTAGAGAGCTTTTTTATAAACGCCGCCATAAATATCTTTTGCGCGTCTATTCTTCCAAGGTCGCCTCGCACGTAATCATATCGGTATCTGACAAACTGCTCCGCGGCTTTGCCGTTAAGTGTCTGCCTTCCTGCGTCAAGGTGTATCGAAAGATTTTGGTACGGGTCATCGTAATCGATATCAAAAGGGAGATCGATCTCAACTCCGCCAACCATATCAACAGCCTTAACAAATGCATCCAAGCCAAAAAGAACGTAGCCATCTATGTCTATGCACATAGTCTCGCAAAGCAGCTCTTTCAATTCTGCAGCGCCTCCAAGTGCTGATACAGCACCGTTTATCTTTTTGTATGATCCGCTCGAATATCTTGCATAGGTATCTCTCGGTATCTGAACCACATCAGCTCTTTTAGCCACGCTGTCGATCGAAATTATCATCATAACGTCTGTCAATCCCGATGCCCTGTCTGTACCGAGAATAAGATAATTTTTTCTGTTACCTTTTTGCTCTGACGGATTATCTTTACTGCCGTCTTTACCTGACGGTAGGTCAACAAAAGAGGTGTCAGTCCCCTCTGACGCCACAGAAAAGCCAAGTATCGTGGCTGATATGATACTCAATATGCACATTGTGAGTACCATCGTTAATTTTTTCTTTTTTAATTTCATCACGGACTCTCCTATCTACATATCAATATAAAATTGAATATGTAGTCTGAGTCAGTGATCAGGTGCGGCGCTTTATCTTATTTATTGCCAACTCGTTTCTTGCCGAAATGGTATCAAAGCTTATCGGCGCGCCCTTTTGGAGAAGTCCTTTTATAGTCATATCGTAGGATACAAGGAGCGTATCGTCAAGATGCGCCTGCTTTTCCTCCTCTGTCATAGCCGCAATATCGACTCCAAAAAAGCTCTCTCTGAGGCAAACACAATCCTCAAATGTACGTGACATATCTATGTAGTCTGCGAGATATATAAGCTTTTCGCACAGCGACATTCCCGCTTTACCCGTAGTATGCCATCTTACGCATTCTCTTATTTCTTCTATATCAAATTCGGGATATTTTTTCGATATTATTTTTGCGCCCGTAATAGCATGCAATGTCTTTGCCGCATAGTATTCGATCTCGCCTATCTTTATATCAAGTTCTGCACACAGCTTTATCTGCTCGTCAAAGGAGCATTCCTTGGTGATGTCATGCAGAAGTGCCGACGCCCGAAGCACGAACTCTTTTTCGGGAACATAGAGCAAAGCCAGTCTCTTGGCCATTTTTTCGACCTCAAGAGTATGCCTTAGTCTCTTATCGGACATTTTGCCGCAAAGGTTTGTCTCTACAAGAGATCTTCTGAGTGTGTCAAGCATTTCTT
Source organism: Eubacteriales bacterium (assembly GCA_045602205.1). GTDB lineage: Bacteria > Bacillota > Clostridia > Oscillospirales > CAG-272 > HGM12713. Next base: position 30,553 of record JAZSBF010000040.1, on the reverse strand, counting down.
CGTTAGGCATCTTCTTATTACTCATACAGCTTATTCTCCCTTATAAATTTTTCAACGCTCGGGGGAACCATTTTTGAAATATCTCTGCCCTCTTTGCAAGCCTTGCGGATATCGGTTGAGGATATTTCAATAGGCTCTGTCAAAATTCGCCTAAACATAACACCGTACTTATTATAGTACTCTGTTATCTTATTTATTATACGATTTTCAAGTATCTTATCATTTTCTCTTCTGACGTATGTGGGATAGCAGAGTCCAAATATATCTTCAAACCTATACCACGTATCAAAGCTGAGCACCATATCCGTGCCGCATAGCAAAAACAGCTTTTTATCATCGCCCGCAAGCTCGCTCAGCGTGTCGTATGTGTAGCTTTTTCCGCCTCGTCTCAGCTCAATATCCGAAACTATAACGCCGTCTATCCCCTCAAAAGCAAGCTCACACATACGCAAGCGCAGCTTGGGGCTGTCGGCAAAATCGACCTCCTTGTGGGGCGGAAGATAGGTTGGAATAACGTACAGATAATCAAGTTTCATCTGCTTCATAAAAGCCAATGCCGAGTCAACATGTCCGTTATGGATAGGAGCAAATGTTCCTCCATAGATACCCACTCTTAATTTATCGTCCATCATTCCGCACCTCCGTGTTTTTAAAGCTCTATTTTTTTGTGATTTTCCGACTCTCTGTAAAGTATTATCTTTCTTCCGATAACTCCCGCTACCTCAGCTCCCGTAGCAGCGCTTATCTCGTCAGCCGCCTCTCTTGCTGTGTATCCGCAATTTTCAAGCACAGAAAGCTTTATAAGCTCTCTCGCCTCAAGCGCATCGGATATAGTTTTTATAAGATTTTCTCCAAGTCCGCCCTTACCTATCTGCATAATAGTCGGCTCGGAGTTTGCAAGCGAGCGAAGATACGCTCTCTGTTTTGACGTTATCATTAAATAATTTCCTTTCTTATATAGCTCTTGCTTTAAGCTCACAGGCAAGCTTTTTTATGGCGTTGCTTCTGTGAGATATCTTGTTTTTTTCTTCTGCGGTCAGCTCGCCAAATGTCTTTGAGAGAGGCGGAAAATAAAACAATGGGTCATATCCAAATCCACCTGTTCCCTTGTATTCGGGAAGTATCTCTCCGCACGCCTCGCCCATAACGCATATACTATCTTCCCCATCTGGAAAAACACAGGCAAGCGCGCAAACAAAGCGTGCGCTTCTGTCCAAAGCTCCGTCAAGATTTTTGAGTAGCAACTCGTTATTTGCCTCATCGTCTCCGTGCTCGCCCGCATATCTTGCGGAATATATACCCGGCGCTCCGCCAAGAGCAGTTACCTCGAGCCCCGAGTCGTCTCCGACACCGATATATCCCGACGTTGCAGCAGTCCTCGCCTTTATAAGCGCGTTTTCAGAAAAGCTGCTTCCATTTTCCTCTATCTCTCCGCATATTCCAACATCGTCGAGCGAAAGTATCTCGACACCCTCAATATACTCTCCGAGCAAGCTCTGAAGCTCGGCTATCTTCTTTTTGTTTCTTGAAGCCAATACTATCTTCACTCTGTCACCTCAATTAAAGAGAGCGTCAACGAATTCCGCCGCAACGAATTCCTGCATATCATCTATCTTCTCTCCGACACCGACAAATTTTACGGGGATATCAAGCTCTCGCTTTATCGAGATAACTATTCCGCCCTTTGCAGTACCGTCAAGCTTGTTTAGAACAAGTCCCGTGATCTCCGCGGCGTTCTTGAATTCCTTTGCCTGAAGTATAGCATTCTGTCCCGTGGTAGCGTCAAGGACAAGAAGATTTTCGCGAGACGCGTCGGGAAGCTCGCGCTCGATAACTCTGTTTATCTTAGCAAGCTCATTCATAAGATTCTTCTTGTTGTGAAGTCGTCCTGCGGTATCGATTATCAAAACGTCAGCCTTCTTGCTTTTCGCGTATCCGATAGCATCGTAAACCACCGCCGCGGGATCGCTTCCCTCGCTCTGCTTGACTATATCAGCTCCCGAGCGCTCGCACCAAACGGCAAGCTGATCGATAGCCGCCGCGCGAAAAGTGTCTGCCGCAGCTACGACAACTTTTTTTCCCTGACCTATAAGTCTGTTTGATATCTTTCCGATAGAGGTTGTTTTGCCCGCTCCGTTTACGCCTATAACAAGCACCACCGACGGAGTTGTATCAAGCTTTAACGCCTCTCCCTCTCCTATCATACCCTCAAGTATAGTCTTGAGCGACTCTATCACCTGCTCCTTTTCCTTGAGCCTGCCGTCCTTTATCTGCTCTCTGAGCTCCTCGATTATATCCTCGGTAGCTCCTACTCCGACGTCAGAGCAGATAAGAAGCTCCTCAAGCTCCTCAAGAAGATCCTCGTCAACTCTTACAAAAACCTTAAGTACCTCGTCTATCTGACCGAATATCGCGTTTTTTGTTTTGCTAAGACCCGACTTCAGCTTATCCAAAAATGCCATCCCATTCGTCTCCTTTTTTCTTTGAAATATCTGCTATGTCAAGCTCAAGGACCTTTGAAATACCCCTTTCGGGCATAGTTACTCCATAGAGCCTGTTTGCCGCTTCCATTGTGCCGCGGCGGTGTGTGATAAGCACGAACTGTGTTCCGTTTGCGTATCTCTTTATGTATTCAGCAAATCTTGCAACGTTCACTTCATCAAGCGCCGCTTCTATCTCGTCGAGGATACAGAAGGGCGTCGGATTTACCTGAAGTATAGCAAAGAACAAAGCTATCGCTACAAACGACTGCTCTCCGCCCGAAAGCTGAACAAGGTTTTTGATTATCTTACCGGGAGGAGCTGCCTTTATCTCTATTCCGCTTTCAAGCACGTTTTCGGGATCTGTGAGCGACAGCTCTGCCGTTCCTCCGCCGAAAAGCTCTCCGAATACACGGTTGAAGTTTTCATTTATGCGATTGAAGGAATCGACAAACGCCGTCTTCATTTCACCTTCAAGCTTGTTTATGATATCAAGCAAGTCGTCCTTTGATGCGCCGAGGTCTTTTATCTGCGCATCCATATAGTCGTACCTCGCCTTGATCTCCTTATACTTTCCGACAGCATCAAGATCAACGTTTCCAAGTGCCCTGAGCTTATTTCGGCACTCGGTCTGAAGACGCGACACCTCGGGACGCTCCTCGCGAGTGATCGCGGGATATCCAAGCGTGAGAGCCTCATTTCTTGTAAGCTCGTGCTCGTCCCAAAGCTTTGTTGCAAGCTTATCCTGCTCTTCACGAAGATTTGAAAGCTTGCTCTCAAGCTTCGAGTGATTTACAGAGATGAGCTCCCTCTGAGACATTTTTTCTCTCATTTTGGCATTGACCTCATTGAGCTTGCGCTCAAACTCAAATCCGCCCTCCTCTATCTTTGCTCTCTCTGCGTTGAGTGCGGCAAGATTTTTCTCGCCCATAGAGAATTTTCTTCTGTTTTCAAGCTGTGCAGATTCATATTCGCGCACCTTTGCCTCAAATTCAGAAACTCTTGCCGAAAGAGCTTCAAGCTGAGTGTTAAAGTCTGCTATATGCGCGTCTGACATCTGCATCATAGACCTTTCGGTCTCGATGTCCTTCTGTATTTCGTTGAGCGAAATAAACAGCGCCGTCATCTTTTCCTCAAGCTCGCTCTTCCTGTCAAGAGCCGCCGCTCTTTCTATATCCTTAGACTCTCTGAGAGCAGTTATCTCTGAAATTCTCAGCTTGAGCTCCTGCTCTTTTCTGCCAAACTCCTCGATGTCTTCGTCATAGCGGGCTTTCATACGGTCTATCTCCTCAAAATCGTCACGGAGCTTCTGTATGAGAGTATCGTTTGCTTCAAGCTTTGCGCTGAGCTGTTCAAATCTCGTTCTCTCGGAATTCTGCATAACGAGCAGGATCTTTTTCTTTTCCTCGGCGGATTCTTTGTCGTATTCGCCGTCCTTTATCTTCTCGGAAAGCTGTAAAAAGTCTTTTTCCGCGCTCTTTATGCCCTTATTAAGCGTCTGAAGCTCTTCTTCAAGATGCTTTATCTCGCCCGCGCGTCCGAGTATATTGCCCTTCTGCTTTACAGAACCGCCCGTAAACGAACCGCCGACATTTATCTGCTGACCGTCGAGCGTGACTGCCTTTACTCTGTATGAAAGGCGCTTCGCCATAGCGGTAGCGTTATCTATGTTATCAAAGATCAAGGTACGTCCAAGCAGTCCCGAAACGACCTCTGAAAATTTTTCGTCGCATCCGACAAGCTCGTCTGCCACCGCGATATATCCCGCAAAGCCTGCCGCCTCACGCATCTCCTGCGTAGGCTTCTGACCTCTCATAGAGGTAAGCGGAAAGAATGTAGCGCGTCCCGCTTCTGCGCGGCGCAATGCGAACATTGCCGCCTTTGCAACGCTTTCATCCTCAACGACGATATGCTGAAGATTTGCGCCGAGTGCCGTCTCTATGGCGGTAACATATTTATCTTCAACGCTTATGACCTTGCTGAGAGGTCCGTATATTTTTCCGCAAGGTATACCGTTTTTATCGGTTATCTTTCTGTCAGCATACTGCTTCATAACGAAACGAACGCTTCCCGAATATCCCTCAAACTGTTCCTCCATAACGCGAAAAGTATCTATTCTCTGCGCTACGGAATCTCTGCGAAGCTTCATAGAGGAAAGTCCGCTCTCCTCATCTTCCTTCTTTGCGTAAAGCTCCTCAAGAGCCTTAGCGGCAACCTCTATTGCCTCATTTGACTCGTCTATTGCCACTCCATAATCGTCAACACCGCGCTTTGCGTTAGCGCATTGACTGCGAAGCTCCTCGGACACACCCTCGTATTCCGATATTTCGGCAAGTATAGAGGTGTTTCTGTCGCTTCCCGAATTTCTTGCGTTTTCAAGCACAGACATTCTGACTCTTATATCGACAGCCTCTGCGTCAAGAGTTCTTATGTCATCAAGCGCTCTGGCTATATCGAATTCAAGGCGTCTTGCTTCCTCGTCTGCCTTTTTCTGCTCGGCAGAAGCCGTGTCGTGCTCGTTCTTGTTTTCCAAAAGCTTATTTTCAAGCTGAGCTATCTTCCCCGCTCTTTCCTCTATCGAAAGTCTTTCATTCTCTATCGACTTTCTTGCGGATGCGGAGTTCCCCTCAGCCTCGGCTATCATTTCTTTGGTGTGAAGAATATTGGTCTCGGTAACACGATACTCGCTGTCAAGCGCGTGATTATCATTGGTCTGAGCGCGTATCTCTCCAAGCAGCTTTTCAGACTCTATCTTATTGGACTGCGACGCCTCAAAAAGTCTTTCATTCTGTACCTCAAACGCCTGTATCGAATCCTTTACCGTCTGCAGCTCAAAATCCGCGCGCTTGAATTCGTCCTCAAATTTTGCTATATCGTTGCGCAATCTCTCGGTATCATAAAGCCAAAGCTGAACGTCAACGCGTTTTTTTGTCTCAAGCAGGTCTATCGCCTTCTTAGCCTTCTCGGCTTCCTTTGCAAGCGGCTCGACCTGAGAGGCGACCTCGATAAAAACGTCGTTGATTCTCGTCATATTTTCTTCGGTAGCCTTGAGCTTTCTTTCGGTATCGTTCTTTTTTAGACGGTATTTGGCAATGCCCGAAGCATCCTCAAAAATACTTCTTCTCTCGTCGCTCTTTCTTGAAATTATCTCGGCTATCTTACCCTGACCGATTATCGAATATCCGTCACGTCCGATACCCGTGTTCATAAACATCTCGTATATGTCGCGCAAGCGCACAGCGCGACGATTTATAAAATATTCACTCTCTCCCGCGCGGTAGTAGCGTCTTGTGACCGTCACCTCATCGTAAGGACAGTCAAGACGGCCTATCATTCCCGTATTGTCAAAGGTGACCGACACCTCCGCGTATCCCATAGGCTTTCTGGTATCAGCGCCGCCGAAAATGATATCCTCCATCTTTGTTCCGCGGATACTCTTTGAGGACACCTCTCCAAGCACCCACCGCATAGCATCGGAAATATTCGATTTTCCGCTTCCGTTAGGTCCTACTATAACCGTTGAGCCTCCCTCAAACGTAAGCTTGGTCTTATCGGGGAAGGATTTGAATCCCTGCAATTCAAGCGATTTCAGATACACTTCGTCTCTCCTTTTGGTCTTTCAAGATTTTTAGACTACCTCTAATATAATATTATAACCTATAATGTTACTTTTTTCAAGGATTTTTATCTTATTAAAGTGATATTTTTCGAATATTCTTATTTTGTTTCGTCTATTTTGTCCCGCAACCTTGGATACGGCTCCCTTTGCGGCGTAAATTACGAGAGTTTTACCGTCAAAAACACGGTCATCACCAAGCTCTTCACATATTTTCTCAAAATATATCTCGCCCATAGCGAGCTCTCCCACCGCGCTGTGATTTGCCCCTCCGTAGACTTCTTTTTCGTCCGAAAGATTTTCGGATGCGCAAAGTCCAACGCGGATACAAGGCACATTATATTCGTCAAAAACCTTGAGCGCCTCCTTGGTCCTCGTGAGCGCTTCGTCCTCGCTTATGGGGATATAGTTGCCCGCTTCTGCCATCTCGCACAGCTCTGTATTGTAAAAAACAACAGTCGGATAGACTCTTGCGCCATCAGCTCCAAGCTCACATATACGCCTTGCTGTGTATATTTCACTTTCAGCAGAGGAGCACGGAAGTCCTATCATCATCTGCCCGACAAGCTCAAATCCGTATTCTTTTATCAGAGCGCACGCTTCCTCTGCCTGCCTTACACTATGCCCTCTTTTACTTGCAGCAAGCACCTTTTCGTCCATACTCTGAAGTCCAAGCTCAATTGTCTTTACTCCATATTCGGATAGGATGTCAAGTATCTCTCTGCCTATATAATCGGGGCGTGTTGAAAGTCTTATTCCACTCACTCTGCCCTTATCAATATAATTTTTCGCTACTCCAAGAAGATATATCATAAGCCCTCTGTCTATGCCCGTAAAAGAGCCTCCAAAAAATGCTATCTCTCGTTCGGTATCCTCCGAAAGAGAGGAAAGGACTGCTTCTATCTGTCCCTCGACCTCGCTTGCGTCAAAGCTCTGTCTGCCCGATATTGAGCGCTGATTGCAAAAAACGCAATTATTCGGACACCCAAGATGCGGTATAAATATCGGAATGTTGATATGTTTTTTCATTATCGACCTCAAACTAAAAAAAGCACTTTGGGCGTACGCACAGTACGCCCTCAGATATATCAAATCAATTTTCTATTTCTCCAAACAGCTTAAGCGCCTCTTTTGCGGCGTTCTGTTCGGCTTCTCTCTTGGTTTTTCCCTTTCCTCTGCCGATAACGTTCGAGTTGAGTCTTGCCTCTACCTCGAATATCTTGCTGTGGTCGGGTCCGCTTTCTCTAACCGTGACGTATTCAAGAAAATCTCCCTCAGCCTGCTGTATAAGCTGCTGAAGCTCGGTCTTGTAGTCGGTATGTACTCCCGCCGAATGTATCTTAACGAGCTCATCCGAGATAAGCGGAAGCAAAAATCTGCTCACGGTCTCCTTGCCCTTTTCCGCCGCATCAAGATATACCGCGGCAAGAAGCGCCTCGAAAGCATTTTCAAGCAGAGACTGGCGCTCGCGTCCGTTATTCTTCTCCTCGCCGTTGCCAAGATACAGATAATCGCCAAGCGATATCTTTCTCGCGTATCCTGCAAGAGATGCTGACTGCACCAAAGCGGCGCGGAGCTTTGTAAGCTCTCCCTCGGGAAGATTTTTATAGTTGGAATAAAGATATTCACTAACTATGATAGAGAGCACCGAGTCACCGAGAAATTCAAGTCTCTCATTACACGGGACGTAGACCTTTTTAGATCTCAGCTCATTCGCGTACGACGAATGAGTCAGTGCCTCTGTAAGTATTTTTTTATTTTTAAAGCTATATCCTATCGTTTCTTCAAGCTTTTCAAACGTTGTGGGAAGCATTTTTATCTCCTTTTAACATCAGACATCCAAGCTCTCTGACTGAGCGGCTGACTTTTGCGCCTTTTTTATTGCGCCAAGCTCCTGCATATCTCTCGAAATATCGTCTGTAATTCCTACCCTTGCGCAAAATATTGCCTGTCTCAACGCACTCTTGAATTTCTTTTCCTTTGACGAGCCGTGAGCCTTTATGACAGGCTTCGCTATACCGAGTATAGGCGCTCCGCCGTACTCGCTCGGGTCAAATTTTTTCTTTATTCCCGACACCTCGTCCTTAACGAGCAGTGCCGCGATCTTTGTCTTGGTATTCTTATAAAAAAGATCCTTCATTGTAAGAAGCATCATTTTTCCCATACCTTCAATAGTCTTGAGCAAAATATTGCCCGTAAATCCGTCGGCAACGAGAACGTCGCACTTGTTCGCCATAACCTGATTTCCCTCGGTATTGCCGACAAAATTTATAAGCTTGTTATCGCTAAGAAGCTTGTACGCGTTCACTTGAAGCTCTGTTCCCTTGCTCTCCTCAGCTCCGTTGTTGAGAAGTCCTACACGGGGATTTTCAACTCCGTGTATCTTTCTCATATAAGCGCTGCCCATTACGGCATATTCCTCGAGATATTCGGGGGTGATGTTGATATTAGCCCCCGAATCAAGAAGAAGGACGGGGGGATCCATCGGTAAAAGTGCCCCTATCGCCGCTCTGCGAACACCCTTTGCGCGTCTTACTATAAGTGATGCTCCCGTAAAGAGCGCTCCTGTATTGCCCGCGCTCACAAAAGCATCTCCCTTGCCGTCAGCAAGCAGACGGAGTCCGACACTCATCGAAGAATCGGTCTTCCCTCTGGCTGCGCTCAGAGGGTCGTCATCCATTGTAATGACCTCTGTCGTATGCACGATTTCAAAGGCGGAGATATCCATTCCGTTTTCCTTTGCCGCAGCCTCTATCTTTTCTTTATCGCCAACAAGTGTATATTCAACGTCGGGATTTTCAAGCGAAGAAGCATAAGCCCCCTTAACAAGCTCGACGGGCGCGTTATCTCCGCTCATAACGTCAACTATAATTCTCATATATTTTCACCTTCAATCAAAGTTTTTCTTTAATATCGTCCGCCAAAAGCAACGCCCTCTCGGCAAGAGCCTCGTATTTTGCGCGTTTTCCACCCTTAACTCTTTGAGGAAGCGGCTCTATTATTCCGAAATTCGCATTCATAGGAACAAACGAGCTTCCGCTGCCAGAAGAAACGTAATCAGCCATAGCTCCAAGCATTGTTGTGCGAGGAAAGACTATATCGGACTCTCCGAGCACTCGTCTTGCGGCATTAAGTCCTGCCACAAATCCCGAGCCCGTTGACTCTATATATCCCTCAACACCCGTCATCTGCCCCGCAAAATAGACATTTGGTCTCGTTTTCATAGCGTAGGTAGGCAAAAGCATTTCAGGGGAATTGAGATAGGTATTGCGATGCATAACACCATATCGCAAAAATTCCGCATTTTCAAGCCCCGGTATCATTCCAAATACTCTTTTCTGCTCGGGAAAAGCAAGATGAGTCTGAAATCCAACGAGATTATACATCGTTCCGTCGGCATTTTCACGTCTTAGCTGAACGACCGCATAGGATTCCACGCCTGTCCTCGGGTCCACAAGTCCCACAGGCTTGAGCGGTCCGAAAAGAAGCGTATCGTGTCCTCGTTTTGCCATCACCTCAACAGGCATACAGCCCTCAAAGACCTTGAGATCCTTCTGCTCCTCTTTGTCAAAATCCTTAAGCTCTGCCTCTCTTGCGCTCACGAGCGCCTCCCAAAAGGCATCGTATTGGTCCTTTGTCATAGGACAATTGATATAATCGGCATCTCCCTTGTCGTATCTCGACGCGAAGAAGGCGATATCCATATTTATGCTTTCAAAATCAACAATAGGCGCAGCGGCATCAAAGAAATGCAAGCCCTTACAGCCAAGCTCTCCCGATATATATGCTGCCATTTTGTCAGAGGTAAGAGGTCCTGTTGCTATCACCGACACCGTGTCCTCATCAACGCAATCCGCCTCGGCGCATATTACCTCTATCATATCGTTATTTTTTATCTTTTCCGTGATATATTTCGAAAAGAGATTTCTGTCGACCGCAAGAGCCGAGCCTGCGGGAACTCTGGTCGCGTCAGCCGCGCTCATTATCAGCGAGCCGTATTTTCTAAGCTCCTCCTTAAGAAGTCCCACTGCGTTCGTTACGCTGTCGGAACGGAGAGAATTTGAGCAAACCAGCTCGGCAAAGCCCTCGGAATGATGTGCGGGAGTGTATTTTTTGGGCTTCATCTCAAAGAGTCTTACTCTCACACCCTTGCGCGCCGCCTGCCACGCCGCCTCGCAGCCTGCAAGTCCTGCGCCGTATATATTTATAACCTTCTCGCTCATTTCTCTCGTCCGTCCTTTTTTATCTCTGCTTTATAGGTTAATTTTTGTCTTCCTCTACCTGCTTTTTAAAGCCGCACTCTCTGTTATGGCAGACTATCGTAGGCTGTCCTTTTTTACGGAAAAGAAGCTCGCCGCAATTCGGACATTTCTCATTCACAGGCATATCCCAAGACGAAAAATCACACTTCGGATATTTTTCACAGCTGTAAAATACTGTCTTGCTTCTTCCGTTCTTCATAACTATCTTCGAGCCGCACTTAGGACACGGAACTCCGATATCCTTGGTCTTCTGCTTTGTAAAATCGCAAGTAGGATATTTTATACAAGCATAGAAAGCGCCGTATTTTCCAACTCTCTGAACCATATCAGAGCCGCACTTTTCGCACTTGAAGTCCGCTATGATCAGCTTTTTAGGCTCGCTCGCGTCATCATTTGTCGTCTTTGAAGACTCATCCTCAAGCTTCTTTGTATTTCTGCACTGAGGGTAATTCGGACAAGCGGCAAACTTTCCAAAACGACCGTTCTTAACGATCATCTTGCTTCCGCACTTTTCACATATAAAGTCGGTCTCCTCGGCAGGTATATCTAAATCTGCCGATTTTATCTTTTCGTCAGCTATCGCAAGCTCCTTCTCAAAATCCTTCCAGAAGTTTCCGAGGACCGCCTGCATAGTGTTCTTACCAAGCTCTATCTCGTCAAGCTCGGTCTCCATTTCCGCAGTAAACTTATAGTCAACTATGTCGGAAAAGCTCTCCTTCATAAGCTTGTTGGTAAGCTCTCCAATGGGAGTCGGAACAAGTGCCTTGCCCTCACGCTTGACATAATTTCTTGCGATTATAGTCGTAATAATGGTAGTATAAGTGCTTGGACGTCCTATTCCCTGCTCCTCAAGGAATTTGATCAGCGATGCATCATTGTAGCGAGGGGGGGCATCCGAGAAATGCTTCTCGGGAATTATCGCGTTCTGCTTTATTATCTCTCCCTCAGAAAGCTCGGGCAGACGAATATCCTTCTGCTCGCAGACCTCGTCGGCACTGCGGTTCTTGGAATCGTCCTCACTCTCCTCATAAAGCGCCATATATCCTGGGAACTCAACGGTGTATCCACTTGCACGGAATATATAACCCTCGGACTCGAAATCTGCCGTAACGGTTGCAAGTGTCGCAGACTCCATCTGGCTCGCTATAAATCTATCCCAAATGAGCTTATAAAGCTTAAACTGATCGTTTGTAAGGTATTTCTTTATCTTTGCGGGCTCGAGGTCGATCCTTGCGGGACGGATAGCCTCGTGCGCGTCCTGCGCTCCCGCTCTCATCTTATAGACTCTGGGGGTACGGGGATAATAGCTATTTCCGTATTTTTCCTCGATATATTCCTTTGCCGCGCTCTGCGCGTCAGCCGAAACTCTGAGCGAGTCTGTACGCATATAGGTTATAAGACCCTGCGCTCCGCCGTTTTCAGCGCCTATATTTATACCTTCATAAAGCTCCTGCGCTATTCTCATTATGCGCTGAGACTGAAATCCGAGCTTTCTTGCCGCCTCCTGCTGCATAGTGGATGTCGTAAATGGCGGTGCGGGGGTCTTGCGGCGCTTTGCCTGCTTTACCGAATTCACGGTAAAATCCTTTCCGCTTACAGCGCTTACGACCTTCATAGCATCCGCCTCGCAGGAAAGCTTGATCTTCTCCTTTTCTGTTCCGTAGAAGCGCACGGTAAATACCTTGTTATCATCAGAGAGAAGCTCCGCATCTATCGTCCAATACTCAACGGGAACGAATGCGCGTATCTCCTCCTCACGCTCAACTATTATTCTGGTAGCAACCGACTGCACGCGTCCCGCAGAAAGTCCGCTTCTGACGTTCTTCCAAAGGAACGGAGATATTTTATATCCGACTATTCTGTCGAGTATTCTTCTCGCCTGCTGAGCGTTTACGAGATCCATATCTATCTGTCTGGGGTCTTTTATAGCCGCCTTTACAGCCGTCTTTGTTATCTCATTGAAGGTTATTCTCATAGTTTTCTCAAGCGGTATGCCGAGAGTGGTAGCAAGATGCCACGATATTGCCTCGCCCTCTCGGTCAGGGTCGGTCGCAAGGAATACTTTGGAAGCATTCTTAGCTTCTTTCTTTATCTCCTTAATAAGATCTCCCTTTCCCCTGATATTGATATAATGAGCGTCAAAATTGTTTTCTATATCTACTCCGAGGACACTTTTGGGAAGATCTCTTACGTGTCCCTTTGAAGCAATGACCTTATAGTTTGAACCAAGATAACTCTTTATTGTGGACGCCTTAGAAGGCGACTCAACTATTACAAGATTTGACATTGTTTTTTCCTTTCCTGAAATGTATATATAAAGTGCTTATTTTCTTACGTAATTTCCGCCCGGCAACGACGACACGAGTCCATTTATCTCAAGCATAGTAAGTGCCGTCACGACCTCCGCCGTATTCATTCCCGAGCTTGTAAATTCATCAAGAGATATTGCCCTGTCGATAGGCATAAGCTCAAATACTCTTGCGCTCATAGGATCAAGCGCAGAAATCACCTCTGCCGAATTATCCGGGGTATCTCTTTTCTCCTCGGTCTGAGGTATTACCTCCAAAACCTTTTCTCTCATAATCTCTGCCACATCGGCAGTTTTTGGTGGTCTTGATGCGCTCTTACCCGATGCTTCAAGAAGACTGCTCGAGCTATAATACGGCTCGCTTGTGACGCCGTATCGCTCAACGTATCTTGGAGAATATTGGGAATGACGCTTTCCACGCTTCAATCCTCTGTAATCTATCGAATCGTGATAGAGAAAGTCATAGTGAAGGATTATATCCTCCGCCGAAAGCGCAATGTTCGCGCCGCTTTTTATAAGCTCGTTAGGTGTTTCGGAATTACTTTCTCCTATTTTTCCCGGAATCGCAAATACCTCTCTGCCCTGAGCCACAGCTTTTTCCGCCGTTATCATAGCTCCGCTCGAATGGTTTCCCTCAACTACCAATACTCCTTGGCAAAGACCGCTTATTATTCTGTTTCGTTTCGGAAAATTCGAGCTGTAAGGAGGTGTTGACGGCGGATATTCGGTTATTACCGCCCCCGAAGCGCAAATACATCTTTCAAGCTTTTTGTGATTTTTCGGATAGACGATATCTATGCCGCTGCCAAGTACAGCCACAGTATCTCCGCCCGCCTCAAGAGCCGCGCAGGATGCAACGGCGTCGATACCAAGAGCCATACCGCTGACAATGCACGCGTTTGCGCTTGAAAGCTCATAGGATATTTTATACGCTATATTCATTCCGTATGCACTTGTCTTTCTTGTTCCCACAACTCCCACGCAAAGACGCTTGTCGAAGTTCGGGAAAGTTCCGCGGCAGTAAAGAAGCACAGGCGGATCTTCAAGCATTTTAAGCCTTGAAGGATAGCGGGCATCCCCATAGCTGATTATATCGACCTTATTTTGTTTGCAATACCTGAGGATAGTATACGACGACTCAAGCGATTTTTGACAAAGCTCGTCTTTCAGCTTGTCGCCAAGAAAATCCATCCCCGCTATTTCTTCGTTTTCAAGTCTGTATATCTCAAAGGGATCATCAAATCTGGCGACAAGTCTGCCAAAATCCTTTGATGCTGCACCGCATTTTTCGGCAAGCCATATCCAATACAATGTATTGTCGTCGTACATTAAAAATCCCTCCTCGATATATTTAAAGTTTCTTCATCTCCCACATAAGTATGACCGATGCTGCCGCCGCATTGAGCGACTCACAGCCCGCCTGCATGGGAATTATAACACATTTGTCGCAAGCGGCGATAGCCTCATTTGAGAGTCCGTGCCCCTCGTTTCCAATGACAAAACAGTCTCCCGCCTGCATATCAAACGAGCCAAGCACTGCCGCGTCATTCTTAAGCGCCGCCGCAAAGACCCTCCTGCCGCTCTCTCTAAGCTTCGCGATATACTCGGGCATAAGGCCTTCGCCAAGACGGCAGACCGACACTCTGAAAAGAGCGCCCATAGCGGCTCTTATGGTCTTTGGATTATACACGTCGGCACAATCCGAGCTGAGAATGAGCTTGTCTATACCAAGCGCCGCCGCACTTCTCAAGACAGTTCCGAGATTTCCTGGATCTCTGAGCGACTCAAGCAAGAGAAGGCTCTCCGTCCTATTTGGAATATCGGCATCATTTATCTCGGTCATTTTGGATAGTCCGTCGATATATTTTGCTACCGTTATTATACCCTCGGGAGATCTTTCCTCGCTTATCTTCTCAAACACATCGTCCGAAACGCAGATCACCTTACACGCACCTAAAGAAGACAGCTCCTTCTCAAGCCTTGCTTCAACGGTGTCTATTGAGGATTCTCTAAGATATATCTCCTCTATCTCCACGCCGCAAAAAACAGCCTCCAAAAAGAGCTTTATTCCGTCAAATCTGAAAAGTCCGCTTGCCTCTCTGCCCTTCTTTTCAAGCAAAAAACAGAGCCTTTTTATGCTCGGATTTTGCCTTGATGTTATAACGATATCCCTGTTTATCATATCAAAAATCCGTCCCATAATACACAATAAAACCCGGTAAAAACCGGGTTTTACAGCTCTGATTAAAGAGCAGCCTTTGCCTTTTCTGCAAGTGCCGCGAAAGCTTCCTTATCGGAAACTGCAAGCTCTGCGAGCATTTTGCGGTTGAGGTCGATACCAGCGAGCTTCAAACCGTGCATAAATGTGGAATAGTTCATTCCGTTTACCTTTGCCTGTGCAGAGATACGAGTGATCCAAAGCTTACGGAAGTCTCTCTTCTTCATCTTTCTTCCGGCGAAAGCATAGTTACCGCTCTTCATTACGGCCTGCTTAGCCATCTTAAAATGCTTGGATTTTGCGCCCCAATATCCCTTGGCAGCCTTAAGAATCTTCTTTCTTCTCTTGCGCGTCATCATTGCGCCTTTAATTCTTGCCATTTTCTATTTCCTCCTGTGTCGTTCCGAATTATTTCTGAATAAGTGTTCTGATGTTTGCTGTCATCGAATCGCTGAGAATAGCCCCTGCGCGCAGATGTCTCTTTCTCTTTGCGGTCTTAAGACCTGTGTTGTGTCTGTGATGGCAGTGACCCATTTTTACTTTACCGGAACCGGTAACAGAAAATCTTTTAGCCGACGCCTTATGTGTCTTGATCTTTCCCATTTTTATAATCTCCTTTTCGATAATCGTTGGGCGTTCTTCGCCGATATATCATAAAGATCTGCGGTATCCCGCGGTCTGTTTATGAACAAAAATTAGTTTGCTTTGAATTTGAGAGGTGTTATCACCATACTCATAAATCTTCCGTCAAGTACGGGGGCTTTATCTACGTTTCCAAGCTCGGAACAAGCCTCCTGGAACTTCGTCATTATCTCCTGTCCGATAGAAACGTGACTCATCTCACGTCCTTTAAAGCGCATTACCACTCTTACTTTGTTTCCGTCTGTCAGAAATCTCTTCGCATGTCTGAGCTTAGTCTCAAAATCGTGCGTATCGATCCTGCAAGAAAGCTGTATCTCTTTGAGTTCTATTATCTGCTGCTTCTTCTTAGCTTCCTTTTCCTTTTTGTCTCGCTCAAAGCGATATTTGCCGTAATCCATAATACGGCAGACAGGCGGCTCAGCCTGCGGAGCCATAAGAACGAGGTCATAGCCCTGCTCGTAAGCTGCATTCAAGGCGGCATTTGTCGGCATCACTCCAAGTGTTTCACCCTCAGGACCGATAACTCTTACCTCTTTTGCCTTGATGTCTTCATTGATGGTCATTTCTTTTGCGCTAATGTTAAATACACCCCCATTGTGTAGACCGTTTTTTACGGCACAATAATAATTGCAACAAAAAAGCGGGAAGACAAATTCCCCGCGCAAACAAACCTCGCCCAAGCGGGCAAGTATCTGAATATCGACCCGTGCGCGCTTTGCGGCAGGGTGAGAACGGAGAACGCTCTGCTTTATTGTCCTTGACATTTTACCACAACAAATTCACTTTGTCAATAGTTTTTTGAAAAAATTTTCAACATTTGATCTCTTCTTTTTGAAGCCTTGCGGCAAGGGCAATATATCCCCTGCCGCAAAGCTATATTTGGGTTTTGTTACTTTATCTTTCCAAGATAATCTTCCATAACGAGCGCGGGTATCTCAAAGCGCTTTATCTTTTTCGAGGTGTTCTTAGGGAATTCCTCGTTGCGTATGAGAACTACGTCTATTCTCTTATAGGTCTGAACTATCTCGTTTACTTCGGCGACTCTCTTTGAGACTGCCTCGCTTATAGCGCTGTCACTGCAATCGTCTCCGAAAAGCTCCTTTGCGTAATCGGCATCGGGATATACCGCCGCCACGATATCATAATCGTTCTTCTTCTCGTTTTTGATGCCGAGAACGACCGCCTCCGATATAAGCTGATCACGGCAGAGATAAGACTCAAGCTCCTCTGGAAAAACGTTCTTTCCGTTTGAACGAACTATGACGTTCTTCTTTCTTCCTGTTATGATAAGGAAGCCGCGCTCGTCCATATATCCGATATCCCCCGTATGAAGCCAACCGTTTTTCTTGACCTCACTCGTAAGATCGGGACGGCGGTAGTATCCCAGCATAACGTTATCTCCTCGGTAACATATCTCTCCCGTACCGTCCTCCTGAACGTCGATAAGCTTAATTTCTCCGTTCGGAAGCGTAAGCCCTGCCGAACGGTCGTTAAAATATCTGTCGTGATTTACTGCCGCAAGCGGCGCGCTCTCTGTAAGTCCGTAGCCCTGAATTATATTTATACCGAAATCTCTCATTCCCGAAATTATCGCGGGATCTATCGGCGCTCCTCCCGAAACAAGAAGATCGAGTCTGCCGCCAAGCGATTCGTGTATCTCGCCGAACACCTTTTTCTTAAGCGCCATTCTTGCCGAATACGGCTGTACCTTATTGGTAGCCGCTATGATCGTCTTTACCTTTCCCTCAATTCCCTTCTTTCTTATATTTGCCCATATTCTGCGATACATGGTTTCTATAAGAAGCGGCACACAAAGCATCTTTGTGGGGCGTATCTCCTTCATATTCTTCATGATATATCGTACGCCCTCGGAAAATGCCACCGAGGTTCCCATAAACACAGGAAACAAAAATCCGCAAGTACACTCGTAAACGTGATGCAAAGGAAGCACCGAAAGTGCCGTATCGTCGGTAGTAACGTGCACCATTCGAGAAAGATTTTCTATGGTAGAGCAGATATTTCTCTGAGAGAGCATTACTCCCTTGGAAACGCCCGTAGTTCCGGAGGTGAAGATGAGCGAGCAGAGGGCGTCGACATCTATCGAAGACTCAAAATAACTTCTCTCACCCGACTCAACCAAAAGATTTCCCGCCTCGATAAGCGAGGGAATCTCATCAAATGCTATTCTCTCTACACTGCTGTCGATAGCATCGATCTTTTTTTCATATTTGCGCGAATAGAGCACGAGCGACGCTTCGGATATATTTGCGATATTCGCTATCTCCTCGGCAGGTATCTCTTTATCGACGGGAACGATCACGCCGAGTCCGCAAACCGTCGCCATATAAGAGACGCACCACAAGTAAGAGTTCTCTCCCGTAACGATTATCCTTTTGCCGAGAAATCCTCTTTCGGCAAGCGCAGTACCCAGTGCGTCAACGTCAGCTTTAAAGCGTTTGAAGCTGTATGCTCTGTACTTACCGTCTATCTTCTGATAAAACGCTGTATTCTCGCCGTAAAGCGCCGCGGACTCCTCAAGCATCTCCCTGAGGTCGTGTATTTTTCTTGTTTTATAAAGCTTATAATTTGCCATTTTTCCACCTTTCGCGCCCAAACGTTGAGCGCTCAACATTTTTTGACGTGTTTTATTATAACACTATTATGTCACAAAATTGTGAATTATACGTTAACTTTATCTGTACAAAGCCAATTTTTCCCTGTTTTTCAAGTGACATTTATAAAAAAGAAAAACGCCCTTACGTCAAAGCTGACGGTAAAAGCGTTTTGTAACATTTTTTATAGTTGCACATCACGTCCGACCATTTTGAGATACTCGTCGTAGGTACATATTATTTTCAAGGCGGCAAGAAGCGCGTTTGACGTCATTCCGCTCGGAAGTCCTACCCTCAGCGCAAGAGTGTCGCGGCGCTGTGCGCTGTCCTCTCTGCCCATAAGACCGTCCTCGTAGAGATCCGCCTTCGAAAGAGGATTTTCAAGCGCTTCTTTAAACAGTTTCTCGTTCTCATAAGGCTTCAAGAGCGCGTAGAGCAGCTCGTTTTCCATTCCCTCAACGCCAAGAGTTCCCTCTGCGGAAAATTCGCTCTTTCTTTTTTCTTTTCCCTTTATCTGAGGGATATAAAGCTGTATTATCCTATCCTTTGGGATCGCCGACGAAAGATGCGAGCGTATCAGCTTGCCCGCGCCGTCACTGTCTGTAAGCACTATTATGGGAAGCTTTTCGGAAAGCTTGCGGATAAGCGCAAGCCTCTCGTTCTTCTTGAATATTCCAAAGCCCTCTGTTGTGATTATCCTCGCGTAACAAATATTGATAAGCTTAAGTCTGTCGTATTTTCCCTCTACCACGATAGTATAGGGGATCTTTAATTTATCCATTTCATTCCTCTGTCAAAAAAGCAAAAAATAACCGATCACAATCGCTCCGAGAATTATTCTGTAAATGCCGAAAGCCGAAAAGCTGTGACGTTTTACGTACTCGATAAGATATTTTATACACACGAGCGATACCAAGAACGCAACTCCTGCGCCTACAACAAGCAACAAGGCTTCATAAGGTGTAAATTTAGCCCCTTCAAGTGTAAATTTCAACACTTTTAAAGCACTCGCCCCCGCCATAGTGGGTATCGCCATAAAAAACGAAAATTCTGCCGCGGCGCTTCTTGAAAGTCCGAATATGATACCGCCAAGCATCGTAGAGCCCGAGCGCGAAGTCCCTGGGATCAGTGCGAGTATTTGAAAAGAACCGACAAGAAAAGCCCGTCCAAAGCTTATCCCCTCTGCATTTACGCAGGTGACCGCTTTATTTTTCTTCCTGTCGATAAGAATAAACGCTATGCCATACACTATAAGCGCTACGGAAACTGTAAGGTAATTATAAAAATGCTCGTCAAGAAAATCGTCAAGCAACGCTCCGACAACAGCTGAAGGCAGGACAGCAAAAGCCACCTTGACCCAAAGTCTCAATATACTTCTCTTTTGTGCGGTACTTTTTGCTTTTCCAAAAGGATACAGCCTATCAAAAAACAACACAATCACCGCAAATATCGCGCCTAATTGTATGACCACCTCAAAGAGCTCCCAAAAGCTCTCAGAAACATCGAGCCTCAAGAATTCATTAAGAAGTATCATATGCCCCGTAGAGCTTATAGGAAGCCACTCGGTCACACCCTGGGCTATTCCGAAAAATATCGCTTTAAGTATTTCAACAAGCATACAAAACGCCCCGAATAAAGATAATTACTATCTGCCCGAGCGCATTATATCTCCAACGTGAACGTCAAACGGAACTCTTACATAGAAAAGCATCGCGGGATGAGGAGCTGAGGATATCCCGTTTCCCCTTTCGTCGTATATCTCGCAGACCTCAAAGGGCTGACCTATTCGACCGGGTGAGATGACCTCTGCCGCGTCTCCGACGCTGACCTTGTTCCTTTGAATAAATTTATAAAGCCTTCCGCGCTCGTTTTGCGCTTCAAGACACTCCGGCAGTTCATCTGAATTATATTCAACGGCGGTAGCAAAATATGCTTTATCCCTTATATAGCCCGTCGTACTTGCCGTCTGCGCGTTACGGATAGGCTTGTCAAGATAGTATCCCGTGGCGTAATCGCGGTGAGAAACGCTTTCAAGCTCATTCATAAGACGGCTGTCAAAGACGTATCCATCGGGGTCTTTGAGGTAGGAATCTATTGCCATACGGTATGCGTTTGTGACTACTGCCGTATAATACGCGCTCTTCATTCTTCCCTCTATCTTGAAAGAATCTATTCCCGCCGCGATAAGCTCGGGAACTATGCTAACAGTACACATATCCTTTGATGACATAATAAACGTACCAAGCTCGTTTTCCTCTATCGGATACGGCTCTTCGAGTCGTTTTTCCTCAACTATTTTGTAATTCCATCTGCAAGGCTGTGTGCAAGCACCGCGGTTTGCGTCTCTGCCTGTAAGGCTGTTTGAGAGCAAGCATCTTCCGCTATACGACACGCACATAGAGCCGTGGACAAAAGCCTCAAGCTCAACGTCGTTTGGAAGCGAGGCACGGATCTCTCTTATCTCGTCAAGAGTTAATTCTCTTGCAAGCACAAGGCGCTTTGCGCCCATAGCGGCGTATGCGTTTGCCGCCGCGGGACTCACTATGCTCGCCTGTGTTGATATATGTATCTCGGCATCGGGGATTATATCCTTTATCTCGCCAAGTACCCCAAGATCAGCGACTATAAAGGCGTCCATTCCCGCGCCTGCTATCCTTTTAAGATAACTCCTGAGTATCGGGTATTCGTGACCGTGAGGCATGGTATTCACCGTAAGATACAGCTTCTTTCCTCTCGCGTGAACGTATTCTGACGCCTCAAAAAGCTCGTTGTCTGTAAAATTATCAGCCGCCGAGCGCATTCCAAAGCAATTTCCCGCAAGATATACGGCGTCAGCTCCGTAAAGCAGAGCCGCTCTGAGTTTTTCAAAATTTCCAGCAGGGGACAAAAGTTCGGGCATTTTTCCCTCCAAAAAAATAAAAGTATCTGTTCCCCACTATTATAATATAATCCCGCCTCGCTGTCAAGGCTAAAAGACAATACGAGGTATTTATCAGGACTTCGAGTTCTCAATAAATACCCAAAATATCCCTGTGGAAAGTATGCTTTACCCGATCTCTTTACCCAAGCTTCCAAACGACGATATAGTGATGATGTATTACGATCACATCGAACCCTCTAAAAACCGCCTAACAATAAGGTTTTTACACCACTTGAACTATATATTTTTGTGCATTTTATCGCAATTTCAAAGAGATGATTTGGATATAATTACGAATTTGAAAATTTTTTTATAAAGTAATTGATAAAACGGCTAAAATATGGTATCATTATAGCAAACTGGTCGTGATATGTAATAATATAATGTAGATTGCATTGGTTATTACTTTAACGAAATGTAAATTAAGGAGGAAAAAAACATGCCAGTATATGAGTCCATTAAAAATGCGGATAATAAAATTGTAATTTCCGCGCAGAACAAGGATTCCGTTGTATTCGGTTGGGACAAGGTCGTTACCGCTTTGGCTGACAAGGTTGCAGCAGGCGCTAAGGTCGTTGCTATCGACGGTTGGTACGGAATCAATTATGAAAAGATTGCAAAAGCAGTTGCTGCAAAGGTTGGAGGAGAAGTTGTTATGCTTCCCGCTGACGAGCTTTTCGTTACAAGAGAAGAGATCGTTGCGTACAACCAGCCCTATGTAACAGATGACCCCGGTTTCGGTAAGGTTAACAAGACCGGTGTTATCGAAGACATCATGAATGCTGATGCTATCGCAGCAGCAAAAGAGAAGATGGCTAGCGGCGCTGTTGTTATTATCTACGGTATGGGCGCATCCATCAAGGCTTTCGAGTCCCTCGTTGACGTAAAGTGCTACGTTGATAACACTCACCAGAAGGTTCAGTGGGATATGTGGACAGGAAAGCTCCCCACCTTCGGTTGCAAGGAGCCCACAAAGGGTTATAGCTGGAAGGAGTACAACTACTCTGACTACTACATGCTCAAGCGCCAGAAGGACTATATGTACGAGGCTATGGACTTCTACATAGAGAACTACTTCGAGGACGATCTCGTTCTCGTTCCCAGAAAGGCTTACGATGAGATCATGTCCACTCTCGTTAAGTACCCGATCCACGAAGTTAAGATATTCAGCCCCGGTCCTTGGGGAGCATATCGTTACGAGCAGATGGATTACGGCGTAGAGGGTCTTGCTAACAACGCATGGAACAAGATCGCTGGTCCTGAGCTCAGAATCCTCATCGACTTCGGCGGTGAGAGAAGCATTTCTATGCCTATGCTCAACGCAATGCAGTACGGCGAGGAGCTCGTTGGTGCACTCATCAACAAAGAGTACCCCGGACTCTTCCCGCTTGATATTTGGCTTGATGACGGTTGGCATCCCACACCTCAGCCCGCTGAGAGAATCAGTATGCCTATGCACATCCACCCCAGCAGCAAGTACGTTGCTGACAACTTCAACGAGCCTCTCGGAAGATATGAGACATACTACATAGCTGAGGCTTACGAAGGCGCTAACACTTGGATGGGATTCAAGGATGACGCTGACATTGAGGAATGGGAGAGACTCTGTGAGGAATCTCAGAACATCAAACCCATCGAAAACTGGAAGGACTTCATCGCTAACTGGAACTCCAAGGAAGGCGACCTCTACCTCATCCCGCCCGGAACAATGCACGGTCACGGCGGTAACCAGATGGTTCTCGAGATGGACACTAACCCCAGTGTAAACGGTACTGAGTACTCCTTCTTCGAGTATGACTTTGCTAGACCCTCTTGGGATGACGATGCAAAGTCCATGACAGGTAAGCCCCTCAAGATGCACCTTGAGCACGGCAGAAACATGGAAAAGACAAGAAGAGCTTCTTGGGTAAAAGAGAACCTTCTCTCCACTCCTCTTGTTGTTAAGTGGACTCCCGAATACTTCATCGACCGTTATAAGACATACTCCGTTATGCCTTACCACGTAGAGAGAATCCACTTCGAAAACGTAGGTGAGTACACCACAGAGGGCAAGTTCATGCACATGTTCACACTTTCTGTTGGTAAGAAGGTAACTGTTCGCTCCAAGGCTAACCCCGAGCTCAAGGCTGAGTGCGACAAGTTCCAGACTCTCGTTATTCCTGCTTCCTTCGGCGACTATGAGATCATCAACGAAGAGGGCGGAAGAGTTACTTGCGTAATCCAGAGATGGAAAAAGGGCTAATATCTAAGTAAATAAACGATATACCTTTGAGAGGGTATCCTTTGATAAGGATACCCTCTTGTAAATATTTAACGTAAAGGAGCATTATTATGAATATTTTGGCTATCGGCGCACATCCCGACGATATAGAAACCTCCTGTGGTGGAACACTCGCAAAGTATGCGAAACTCGGACATAAGGTATTTACAGCAACAGCTA
Organism: Eubacteriales bacterium; assembly: GCA_045602205.1. Taxonomy (GTDB): domain Bacteria; phylum Bacillota; class Clostridia; order Oscillospirales; family CAG-272; genus HGM12713. The sequence continues at coordinate 7,055 of JAZSBF010000040.1, read as the reverse complement.
CCAACGGAAATGTTGGCTCTGCTACTCTGCCTATGGACGAAATAGCTGCTATCCGTAAAGAAGAAGCAAGAAAGGCTGCTGCTGTTATAGGCGCGGAATATATCTGCCTCGATTATGATGACGAGATGTTCTTTGAGGACAAGTCCGCAAGACTTAAGTTCATCGACCTCGTTCGTTACTGCAAGGCTGACGTTATTCTTACTCACAACCCCGAGGACTACAACCCCGACCACGAGCTTACAAGTAAAATAATCAACGATATCGCTGTAATGATACCTGTTGAAAAAATAAAAACTCCCAATAAGCCTTACGACAAAATACCGATAATCGCTTATTTCGAGCCTGTAAACGGTCTTGGATTTGTGCCCACCGAGTACGTCGATATCTCTGACTTTATAGAGACAAAGATAGAGATGTGCCGCGCGCATCAGAGCCAGATAAGCTGGATGCAGGATAACTACAAGGATACTATGGCTGATAAGGATTTCTTTGAAAATTACGAAATAATCGCCAGATACAGAGGTATCCAGTGCGGCGTTCAGTACGCAGAGGGATTCCGTATGGCTAACGACGCCTTCAGAGTAGTTCCCTATCGCGTTCTTCCCTAAGCTATGAATCATTATATCAAAAGCCATCCGATACACGGAGACTGCCTTTTTGCCGACAACGGCATCATTGAGGTAGGCATTCCGCTTAATTTCGGTCTCAGAATAGCTCATTTTTCATTCGTTGGCGAGAAAAACGTTTTTTTCGAACAGCCGAATGATATGACTATCTTTACTACCGATGAGGGCTGGCGTATACGCGGCGGTCACCGCCTCTGGCTCGCTCCGGAAACCCCTAAAACCTACTGTCCCGATAACGAGCCGATAGAGTATTCTATCGAAGATGACGCTATCGTGATAACTCAAAAGGAAGATCCTTGGCTTCATATAATAAAAAGCTTCAAGCTGACTTTTGAGGGCTCGCGCCTTTCTGTTACTCACAAAATTGTAAATCTCGGAGAAGAAGCGCTTTCTTGCTCTCTTTGGGCAATATCGGTTATGGCGCCGGGTGGCACTGAGTATATAAATTTCGAGCGGCGTGACGGAGGTATGGATCACTGGCATCGCATATCAATGTGGGACTATACGAGCCTCGGAGATCCGAGAGCTACCTACACTCGTGATGAAATACAGATAAAGCATCTCCCGCTTGATACAAAGTATAAAATAGGCGTGGGTCATCCTTATGGCCCTGTCAGATACGAAAACGGGAATATTATCTTTATAAAGCATTTCGATGTACATAACGATAAGCTCTATCCCGACGCAAATGTTTCATACGAGACCTTCTTCAGCAAGTATATGGTTGAGATGGAAAGTCTCTCTCCGCTCGGAGAAATATCAAGGGGAGAGAGTATGGAGCATACCGAGGTGCTCGAATTACTTCACAAAAATTAAAAACGAAAGGAAACTATTCAAATGAAAGGTAATATAGCAGCAGTAGGACTTGGTTGCCCCTTTGAGATAGGCTTTGATGAGGCTGACTCTCTGCTTAACACAACGGCAGCAACACTTACAGCTCAGGGCATCAACTGTGCAAACGTAGGCGTGGTAATGCACGACCTTGAAACAGTTAAAGAGGCCGCTAAACGCCTCAGAGATATCGATATGGATGTCCTCCTTATCTGTATCGCTACCTGGAGTGAGGATCACCACCTTCTCGATCTCCTCTCCTATATCGACAAGCCCGTTATCCTCCGCGCATTCCCCGCAAGAGACACAGGCTCTCTTTGCTGCGCTCACCAGATAGGCGCTGTATTTACCGATATCGGCAAGGGATATGAATTTGTTTATGGAGACGCTGACAACGTTGAGTGCGCGCTCAAAACAAAGGATATCGCTACCGCTTACGCTCTCGCTAACTGCATGGGCAAGGTAAGAATGGGCGCTATCGGCGGACGCGTTAAGGGAATGACAGAGATAGCTTACGACGAGTTCTCTATCAAGCAGAAGCTCGGCGCAAGAATCGTTAACCTTGACGAAAAGGAAATGACCGAAAAGGTTGCCGCTATTACAGATGAGGAAGCAGAAAAGCTTCTTGAGGAAAAGAAGGATATGATGAAGGGCTGCAAGGTTCTTTCCACAAAGGAAAGTATGCTTGAGTCTATGAAGTTCTACGGAGCTATGAAGAAACTCGTAGAGGAATATGACCTTCAGGCTCTCTCTGTAAAGTGCTACACTACATATATGGGAAAGGTCTGCCTTGGATACTCTATTCTCGCGGAGGAGGGCATCGTTGCTTCCTGCGAGGGTGACGTTACAAACGCGCTTACGATGAAGCTCCTTTACGAGCTTAGCGAGCAGCCCGTAAACAACACCGACCTTCTCTATCTTGACGAGGAAAAGAACACCATTCTCTTCGCGCATTGCGGATCTTCGGGATTCTCTATCGCAGGCGGAGAGATCGAGCTTGCTCCCGTTCGTCTTGCTGAAACAGGCGTTTGCAGCCGTTTCATTCCCAAGACAGGTACAGTTACCGCTGTAAACATCTGCGGTCACGGCGAGCAGTTCCGTATGGCTGTTATGGTGGGTGAGGCTATTCCCTGCGGAATGGAATTCCCCGGTAACCCCGCGGTTATCAAGTATGAAAAGCCCGTTGAGCAGATAAACGAGGAAATTATGGCAAACGGTATCGGACATCACTGGATGGTCGGATACGGCGATTTCCGTAACGAGCTTCGAAACTTCTGCAAGATCAAGGGTATTAAATACTACGAGATATAAAATTTACAAAGGAGATTTATTATGAAAAGATCAGAGATCAACGCAGCTATAAAAAACGCTCTCGCATTGTTTGACGAATACAAGATCTCTCTCCCCTCTTTCCTTCTTTGGACTCCTGAGGAGTGGAAAACAAAGGGTGAGGAAGCTAACGAGATCAGAGAAAATATGCTTGGATGGGATATCACCGACTTCGGTCAGGGCGACTTCAGCAAAACAGGACTTTTCCTTATCACTCTCCGTAACGGAAGCCAGAAAAATCCCGAGAAATATCCCAAGCCCTACGCTGAAAAGCTTATGGTAGTTCAGGAGAACCAGATCACTCCTATGCACTTCCACTGGTACAAGATGGAAGATATCATCAACCGCGGCGGCGGAAACCTTATGATAAAGCTCTACAACTCCGACGAGAACGAGGGACTTGCTGACACAGACGTTGTTGTTTCTATCGACGGCGTTAAGCATACATTCCCCGCAGGTCACGTTGTTCGCATCTGCCCCGGTCAGAGCATTACTCTTACAAAGGGACTTTACCACAGATTCTGGGGTGAAGAGGGCAAGGGCACTGTTCTTGTTGCTGAGGTTTCTATGTGCAACGACGACGCAGCTGACAACCGCTTCTACGACAAGGTAGGACGCTTCCCCGCAATTGAGGAAGACGAAGCTCCTCTCTACCTTCTCTGCAATGAATACGAGGGCAAGTAATATGAAAAAAGGAATTTGTGTTGCAGGTAACTTGATAGTTGATATTACATATCCTATCGAACGTTGGCCCCGCGAGAGCGAGCTCACAACAGTTACCGAGGGTATAACCCGTTCGGTAGGCGGCGCTGTATGTAACGATATCGTTGACCTTGCTAAGCTCGATCCCGAGCTTCCCCTTGAGGCTCTCGGCGTTATCGGAAAAGATTCCGAGGGTGATTTTATACTCGAGGAGCTTGGAAAATACAAAAACATAGACCTTTCAAAGCTCAAATTTGAGGGTAAGACTTCCTTTACCGCCGTTATGAGCAATAACGAGTCAAAGGCTCGTACATTCTTCCAGTACAGAGGGGCTAACGCTCTCTTTGATGAATCCTGCATCGACTGGGATAAGCTCAATTCGGAAATATTCCATATCGGATATATTCTTCTTCTCGACGCTCTTGACGCTGAAGACCCCGAATACGGCACAAAGATGGCAAAGCTTCTCGCAGAGGCACAGAAAAGAGGACTCAAGACCTCTATCGACGTTGTAAGTGAGTCGGGCAACCGCTTCAAGAAGATCGTTTCTCCCGCGCTCAAGTACACCGATTACTGCGTTATCAACGAGCTTGAGGCTCAGCAGATAACGGGCATCACTCTCCGTGACGAGAACGGCAAGCTCTATGAGGAAAATATGAAGGCGGCTCTTGAGGCTATCAAGGCGCTCGGCGTTTCCACTTGGGCTGTTATCCATTGTCCCGAGGGTGCTTATTCGCTCGACGAGGCAAACGAATACTTCAGCACCCCCAGCGTTCCTATGCCTAAGTGCGACATAAAGGGTACTGTCGGCGCAGGTGACGCATTCTGCTCGGGCGTACTTTACGGCGCTTGGAAGAAGTGGTCACTTAAGGAAAGCATTCGTCTTGCAAACTGCTGTGCAGTTGCGGCTCTTTCCGAAAGAGGAGCTACCGAAGGTCTTGCTTCTATCGCAGAAGTAATGAAATTTGAGGAAAAATATCCCTATTAATTAAATTAATTAAACGAGGAAAATATGAAAACTAAAGCAGTTAGACTACATGGAAAAATGGATCTTCGACTTGAAGAAGTCGAGCTTCCCGAAATAGACGCCGACGGCATACAGGTCAAGATAATCTCCGATTCTCTCTGTATGAGCTCCTATAAGGCGTCTGTTGAAGCAGAGGATCATAAGCGTATTCCCAATAATCTCGCAGAGCATCCTATCATTATCGGTCACGAGTGTTGCGGACAGATAGTTAAGGTCGGCGAAAATTGGAAGCACAAGTTCAAGGAAGGCGATAACTTCGCTATTCAGCCCGCACACTTCTATAAAGGAACTCAGCAGGCTGTCGGATATTCCTATGAATTCTGTGGCGGAGACGCTCAGTACGGAAATATTCCTATGGAAACCTTGGCTATGGATTGCCTCCTTTCCTATAATTCTGACGTCTATTTTTACGGCTCGCTCGCAGAGCCTATGAGTTGTATCGTTGGTACTTTCCACGCGATGTATCACACAACGCCTGGTATGTACGAGCACAAGATGGGAATCGTTGAAGGCGGTAAAATGGCACTTCTCGCATCGGTCGGACCTATGGGTCTTGGCGCTATCGACTATGCCCTTCACTGCGACAGACGTCCTTCCCTTCTTGTCGTAACCGATATCGACGATGAAAGACTTGCTCGCGCAGCGAGTATTTACACAGTCGAGCATGCAAAGGAGCTTGGAATTGAGCTTCATTACGTAAACACAGCAAAATCCGCTGATCCCGTTAAGGAGCTTCGTGATATCACAGGCGGCACAGGATACGATGACGTTATCTGCTTCGTACCCGTTAAGCCCGTTGTTGAGCAGGCTGACGCTATTCTCGGATTTGACGGCTGTCTCAACTTCTTTGCAGGTCCTATCGACTCTAATTTCAAGGCTGAAATGAACTTCTTCAACGTTCACTATTCCTACACACATATCGTGGGAACAAGCGGCGGTAACACCGAGGATATGAGAGAAGCTATCAGAATGATGAACGAGGGTCTTATCAATCCCGCGACAATGATCACCTACGTTGGCGGTCTTGATGCGGCGGCTGAAACCACTCTCACTCTCAATAAGCTCCCCGGTGGAAAGAAGCTTATCTACAACCAGATATCTATGCCTCTCACCGCTATTTCCGACTTTGCAAAGCTTGGCGAGACCGATCCTATGTTTAAGAAGCTTGCAGAGCTTGTTGAAGCACACAACGGTCTTTGGAACGGAGAAGCTGAAAAGTATCTTCTTGCAAACGCAAAGCCTATCGATTGAAAGGAGTTAAGCTAATATGAAGGCAGTTATGTATGGTGGCGGAAATATAGGCCGTGGATTTATCGGCACTCTCTTTTCCGCATCAGGATTTACAACAACTTTTATTGACGTTGCCGCTCCTGTCGTTGAAGGACTTAACAAAGAGGGCAAATATCCTGTAAGAATAGTTTCGGGCGCGACACACGAGGATATCGACGTCGTAAACGTATGCGCTGTAAACGGAAACGACACCGAGGCAGTTGCAAATGTTATCGCAGAGGCTGACATTATGGCTACCGCGGTCGGCGTTAATATTCTAAAATTTATCATTCCTAATCTTGTTGCAGGTATCCGCAAGCGTATGCAGATAGGCACAAAGCCCCTCAATATTCTCATTTGCGAGAACCTTATGGACGCAAACAAGGTGCTTGAGGGAATGATAAAGGCTCAGTTGACTCCAGCTGAATGTGCTTGGTTCGATGAAAACGTTGGTCTTGTTGAGGCATCTATCGGACGTATGGTTCCCGTTCAGACGGATGAGATGAAGGACGGAAATCCGCTTCGCGTATGCGTTGAGCGCTACGGCTTTTTGCCCGTAGATAAAGCAGCTTTCAAGGGCGAGATACCCAATATAAAGAATATGGTTCCCTTCGAGCCGTTTGATTTTTATATAAAGAGAAAGCTTTATATCCACAATATGGGACACGCTACGTGCGCATATCTCGGAGATATCATCGGTCTTGAATATATTTACGAATCTATCGACAAGGATGAGGTATACATAATCGTCAGAAACGCAATGCAGGAAAGCGCACAGACACTTTCCAAGTATTACGGCGTAGCTCTTGAGGATATCCTCAAGCACATCGACGACCTTCTCGTTCGCTTCACCAACGCCGCTCTTAAGGACACCTGTAAGCGTGTTGGCGGAGACCCCAAGCGTAAGCTCTCTCCCGCAGACAGACTTATCGGTGCTGCAAGCCTTGCGCTCAAGAACGGTATCGTTCCCACCTATATCGCGATCGGCGCTGCTGCCGCTCTCAAGCGTTATATAAACGAGGCTGAGGGCATGGAACAGACAGTTGAAAATGCGACAAAGGTACTTGCTGAAGTATCCGAGCTTGACAAAGATTGCGCTCTTGCAAAGATGATTCTTGTGAACTACGTTCTTCTCATCGAAGGCAAATCTCTCGGTGAGATACGCAGAGTCGCTGACAGAATCAAGGCTGAAAGTCTTGGTCGGGTTATCTGATAAAACATCTTAAACAAAAAATGCTCCGTCATTAGCGTAGTGCCCTTAAGGACACTAC